>NZ_JBDFXP010000019.1:0-95097 GCF_040911965.1 Phocaeicola sp. RTP21359st1_B8_RTP21360_211022 | reverse complement strand
TTAGTGTTTCCGAACCGACTTTTGCCGGTTTTATTGTTTAACTTTTAATTTTTCGGTAAAAATTTACCGAAGTATTGGATAATAAAAAGAAAAAATAAAAAAATAATGTACTTCGCCTCGCATACAAAGCAGCATTTACAGAACCTAACAAGAAAAGAAGGATTGTAAAAACCACCAATTTGTTTGAATAGAATTTTTGACAAAGTAAAATAATACCTGCTGGAAGAATAAAATAAGATGCAACCTGTCCTTTTCTTACTTCTTCAGCAATAAATGAATTATACAAATTTAGATGCGATGTAAAAAAAATCTCTTCCCAGTTTAATATAATATAAAACATTCCAACCAACATAGAAAGAATAAGAATACATTTCACATCCTTAAAATTTAAATACCGGATACCAAATAGCAATATAAAAGGTATCCAATATTGCCAAAAATAATCTGGTTGGTAAATAAGCATATTCCATTCTATTGGTGCACCTTCAACAGAAGCACGTACAATGACTAAAACAGACCATAACAAATAAAAAACATATATATATCTTAAAACACCGGCAAAAGGGAGAACAACCTGACTTCCCTTTACATAAAAAGAAAAAATAAAAGATAAAATACCAAATATAAAAAAAAAGTTTGACCATAAACTTCCTATATAGGAAGTTATAAAATAAAATTTAAATGTAAAAAGAAACACTCCTAAAGAAGTCCAAAATAAGGGTATATATTTAAATCTTCCCATACATCAGCTTTTTATGTTTCTCTATAATCAAACTAGGACTATATTTTTTTATAATAGAAGACCTACAAACCTCTTGAATAGAATATTGTGAAACACACCATTCTATTCCTTTTTTCAAGTCCTCACAATCTTTATAATGTGCTAAATAGCCATTAGATTTATGCATTATTAAATCAGGTATCCCCCCGACATTAAAAGCAACAACTGGTGTACCACATGACAAAGACTCCAAAATTGTATTAGGAAAGTTATCTGCCAAGGAAGGCGTCACAAAAACATCAGCAGCATTATACAAAACAGAAAGGGAATATTCATCATATAATTTCCCTATAAAATTACATTTAATAGGTAACTGTTTCTCTACTGTTTTATTATACTCACCAAATATAACAGCCTCATAGGAAGAAGTAGATAAATGCAAAATGGCTTTTTGCAAATATTCCCACCCTTTATATATATTTCCCATCCCCCCTGTAGCAGCCCCAAATAATATAAGCTTTTTACTTTCTGAAAGATTAAATAATCTTTTGGCCCAACCCTTTCCCATCGGTTTAAATATATTTATATCACAAAGATTCGGAATGTGAATCAATTGTTTATTTTTAAACAAAAGACTTGTTGAGGCTAGATGAAATAGCCAAGTAGAAGGAGCAATAATTTTCAAATTTGAGTATTTACTAAAAATTCTATATTTTTCCTCAAATTGGAATTTGCAAAATAACATATCACGTTTTCTATGAAGTAATGGACAATCAATACATTTTTCTAAATATTTTGTACAATCAAAAGCATGGTGACACCCGCCAGTTAAAGGCCACATATCATGCATAAACCAAAAAACAGGTCGACCTAATTTTAAAATTCTCTCCACATCATAAATAGAAAGCATTCCCATATTAATCCAATGTAAATAAATAAAATCAGCCTCTCTTATATCATTTTCTTTAGACAAATCACAACCATTAAAAGCAAAAGAATATGTACCTATTATTTTACTTGCAGGATAAAGTAATTGATTTATCATAACATTGACCTTATGATGCAGTTTTTTCCTTATTGAAAACTGATAGACCCCCTCCTGACGACTACGAATTCCTTGAAATGCAACCAGCATCTTTGAATCCAACCCATTCTTTCTCATTTCACAATGAAGTCTATACGCAGCAATAGCTGCTCCTCCATTGGAACCTGATAAATTTATATGTACTATTCGCATTTCTTTCATCTTATCCATATTCCCTTTCTATCTTTATAAAATATCTTGTAGTATTGTATAGGAGCAATTATAAATCCATTAAAATTGGCTAAGCAACCAGCTAATATCAATGCAGGAAAACCAATCTGATTTTCGATAAAAAAGATGCATAACCCTATAAATAACAATGGAGAGAATACAGAACTCCAAAATTGAATATACAAAGCACTGATGCCATTCAAAATATTAACAAAAATACTCCCAAACATAAATACTAAAGTATATACATATACGACCAATGATAATTTAAAAGAAATGCCAATATCTTGACCCAACCAAAGTTTATATATATATGTTGAAAACAAAAGCATCAATGCTCCGACACATGCCAATCCTACCCATATAAGCAAATATTTATGCACTATATTTCTAATCCATTTGAAGTCTTTCTTCGCATAAGCTTCCGTTGTTGCAGCCCATATCGGAGCTATAAATATTGTAAAAATCATAGATAAAATACTGAAATATTTATATGCCACGCTATAACACGTAACATCAGAGGCCGAATAATAACGCATTATTAAAAAATTAATCGTCTGATATTGTATTACAGCAGCTATTTGAATCACAAAAAATTTAGATCCTAAAGATAACAGTTCTTTATATAATGATTTATCAATACAAGAAAGACGAGGGATATAGGCTTTATAACGAGTTTGAAAAAGTAATACATTATAATAAAGACTTATCAATAAAGGGATACCACAAAATGCTAAGGATAAATATAACAATTCATCCTTTTGGGTTACTTGAGTTAATACATATATTACAATTAATGAAAGAATTTGTTGTACCAATGTTCTTGCAGAAGATTCAGCAGGACGCTGATCTGCTATTAATATAACATTAATGGTTGATAAGACAAAATTAATACAAAAATATATTACAACAATAGCGATTATTATTTGTAACTGTTCATTTAATAAAAAAGAAACATTCAACCACGAACACCAATCGATAAAAGTATTAGCTATCAACAATAAAATCATTAAAGGAACAAAAATTAGAGCCAAAACAAAATAAGTTGTACTGACATATTTTTGAATAAGTACCTCATTATTCATTGCTTTCGCTTCAGCAAACTTATTTTTTAAACCATTATTTATCCCTATATCGAAAAAACTCATCCAACTGATAATTGAACTTACAGTTAACCATATCCCATAATTATCCGCATTCACATAATTTATAGTTATAGGAATTAACATCAGATTTACTAATATATTCCCTCCCTTTAGAAAAAGCATGGCTAATATATTCTTTTTAGCCTTTATACTTCTTTCATTCCCTTTCTTTATAAAGCTAAAGAAGTCAAATACAATATGATGAAATTTTAATTTAATCTTCGTCAACATACTCTTTTGATATATCTTATATGAAAAACGCTTAAATTCATCTTTCTCTACAAGATTTATTAAATTCTGTAAGCACTCAATTTATGGCATTCCCCTTTGAAAGGGCACTTTTCAGTGCCCCAATCCGAGTTTTGTTAATTTATTAGTTTTGAATTCAACATTGGCTTGTAGCCGAAGGATTTTGTCAGGAATCATATTAGCATCATCCCTACATCCGTTAAAGATATTTTTGAAAAAAGTTCCGATGAAGTTCCAGATAGAGCCACCATGAAGCTTTACCGTACCAATCACACTATAATATATGGCAGCCGTTTCAACTCTAACTTCACTACCATAATGAAAGAAATTATTTCGTTGAGTAATAAGCTTTCAAATAGTTTGCTCGGCAAGATTGTTATCTATCGATAGTTCTCCATCATCCCAAAAAGCAAATATTTTTTCCAGAATCAGAACCTTTGTTAAATCAGAAAGATGTTCAACCGGATCTCCAACCACACCCATCGTTTTATGCTCATCAGGACAATCGGATAAATCACGTTCTTTCTTAGAAGGCTCTTTTACTTCTTGAGATTGATTATTAACTGAGTCCGTACAAAAAGCATCATCGATACCATCATAATCATCTTTCTCTTTTTTTCAATCAGAATCCACTTTCTCAAGCCCACCATCAGTCATTTTCGGCTTTAACTTCCACCGTCTATCCCCGAAGAGCTGCAAGTTAGCATATTCTAATTTCTTCTGCATCGATTTTAACTGACGTTCCAAAAACTTGCATAATTTGCTTTTTTCAACAGTTCTTTTCGCAAACCTGCTTTAAATTAGACATCTTTCTCTCAAGCTTTGTCTTTAAGCTATAAAATCTTCTAGGACAAGCTTCATAACCTCTCCTGTCAACCTAAGATCCTTGTTCTGCTCAGTAATATTCAATGCCTCAACCACCGATCATAATCAGCCAACCGGTTGATCAGCTGCTGCTTACTCTTTTTCGGCTTTTCCTCTTTCTTCCACGGATCAACCGCCTCGTGCGCCAAATGATAATAGATACTGCTATCCGTACAACCATAAAGTGTAACCACAGCAAGTGCACGCGACTGCTCCGCCTTGACGAGAGGAAGCATAGTCTGCATAACGCCAACCAGCTTTGCCGCCTCTTCTTCCATACCCAATATAGTATAAGCCGGCAACAAAATAGCATAAAGCTTGCAACGCATCACATCCGTATCCATCCGGAGATTGCCATATTCTTTCAACGCCCTGGCAGCCAGGGAACGATCTTCCTCATTCACCCCCTCCGCACTGTGATAACGCTGAAGAGCACTGTGCAAACCATTCAACATACAGTCATTGTCCAGACGGGTATATACATGCTTGTCCTCATCATTCAGGGCAATTACCTCGTACTCACCCGGCATCACACGCAGCAGCGGAACCCACATCCAGTTCTCCACACATACCATCACATCCTTTCGCCCGGCTCCCGGCTGAATGACAACAGTCGCCTCCACCCCCTTAAACCGTCCCTCGGTAATGCGTATCCGGTCGCCCTTGCGCAAACCATCCGGCTGGGGTATATAAACAGGAAGTGTATTGGAATAAGAACGGGCCACCCACTGCAAATTCTCCATTGCGGCATCGGAAAGGTAGGGAAAATACTCCCGCTTCCGTTCCCTCACCCGAGGCAGGAAACTGAGTACAGGAAAACGTTGCATCAGTTGGAAAACATCACGCTCGGAAGCACGGACAAATACATAGTTGAAGAGTAACGGACGCTGGGTATTGACGAATTTGCCGTCTATACGCCTCACTTCCTGATAGGAAGGAGCAAAAAAGCCGAATGAGGGCTCGCCTGCCTGTATGCGCCGGTCCTGTTCCCGTTGCAAACCGCGCACTCCTCCCCGATGACAGTCGGGAAGCGACAACACATACCAACGCACGGCATTGTTATTCCGCAAAGCTTCCAACGCTTCGGGAGATGCCACAGAACGCTTCGGTTTATCAAACTGATGGGATAGCTTTTTCATGAGGTTTATCGTCAGAAATCCACGCTGACCGATACTGGAAGACCATATCAGCACAGTGTTTATAACTGGCTGATAAATAGTATTTTACACAGATTTCATTTTGTATTTCTGAAATCTTTTATTTGTTGTTTCTTTCGTCCGAAGACGTCTTTTCTGTCTGCTTTTTATAGACATGTTTATACCCTCAAAAAAGGTTCTTTACCCTTTATATAAAAGGAATTTAGAAACTTTTTGAGGGCACAAAGATACACTATAATTGTGTATTACACAATAAAAGCGCTTAAAAAATAGGAAAACTTACTTTTGATAAGAAAATAAGAGATGGGTATATTTCGTAATCACAATAAAAGATTCAAGTTTTACAAATATTTATTCAATAGGACTGTAATAACCTTATCCAATTCTATAAGGTCATTCTTTATAGTAGTAAATACTATCTGCTCGTCTACATTACTATATTCATGCGAAATAAGATTGCGCATATCATAAATAGCCAACCAAGGAATTTCCTTATATTCAGAAAGCGGTGATGGTTGTAAAAACAACAACTTTCCTACCTGTTCACCTATTACTTGAAGGCGCATAACACATGCATTGAACACCATCACTTTATCCATGGAGGCTAAAAAATCATCAGCACAATTTATTTCTTTACTCCATTGCTGTATATAGTAAATGGATTCTTTTATCTGGGTTAACCTGTCGCAAATGGTTAGTCGTCCTCCTTTATACATAAATGGCTTCTTTTTCAATATTCTGTTTCAAAAATGGAGGCAGTGAGGAACGGAAACGCACTAAATCAATTTCACAATGAAACATTTCCGTCAAAACAGTCTTCAAAGTGTACATAGTGGATAAAGTAGGATTATCAATATCTACAACAATATCCAAATCACTATCTTCCCTGTTCTCTTGACGTGCAACCGAACCGAAGATACCAATTGATTTAATTCCAAACTCATGCCCAAAACATTGTTTGAAACTAACTAACTTTGCCTTACATTCATCTAAGCATAACATACTTTTCACCAACTTTAGGTACTGGAACAAAGATAAACCTTTTATTTGAACGATACAAGTTCTTACCTCGGTTTCTTCATTTCACACTCCATCGGAGTTCTCTCCTTGCATCAGAACGTCATCATCACCATAAACCGCACGCCCCATTTGTTCGCATCGGGATGATCCAGATAATTCAGACGGCGGACATAGTCTATGTGCAATATCTTGAAAATATTGTGAATACCCACAGAGCATTCCATGTACGGGGTCTTCGGGTCCATCACAAAGCTGGTAGGACGTCCGTCACGGGTCGGGAACAGGAAGAGCTCGCTGTCACCCGGATGCTTCATCGGATTGTTCTTGTCGGTTAAATGACCATACAGCATCTTGAAGCCGATAGCCTCACGCCACTTCAGTTTTTTCAGCAAAGGAATACGGTTGAAAATCTTACCGTTCAAATCCCACGATACATCCAGAGAGGCGTAACGGTCGTTCAGGAACTCCATATTATTAATCAAGTTGAAAGTCTCGCGCTGCAGGATATAGGACAAGTTGGCCGCCGGCATGATCAGCAACGGGAACGGAACTTTGTTCCACTGCGCACCGCCTTTCACGAACATGTCGATCTTACCCCATGACGAGAACCAGAAACGCTTGTACAGCCCGATCTCTGTCAAGTTATAGTTATACTCTCCGCCCAGCACGCCCTTGAAACCGGCCGTGTGCGACAGCGTAAATACCGGAGCGTCAAAAGAAACCGGAATACGGCGTTGCTTGGTATTGACAAATGTCTCACCCGGAGCGTAACGGAAGGCCAGGGAGGCTTCCATGGTCTGAATCTCAGGAACCAACGTTTTCTGGTCATCATTGGTTATATAGGCCAGACCGCCGGTAGGCTCGTCTGTGCTGTGTTTCACTTCCACCGTGGTCTTCAGGCCAAACTGTGTCTCGTTCTCATACTTCAAGGCGATATTCCGCACGTAGGACATCTGGTCTACCGTAGAAGTCTTGAAAGATACGAACACGTTGTCTTTATCTGTCTTCAGGAACTTATCCGTGGGAGACATCACATCATACTGATAGCTGAACGTGATGGAGTTCTTCGGGAACTCGCGCGGCAGGTATTCCTTCTTGTTGAAAGAGTATTCCACCTCACCCATATACTTGGAACGATGATCCTTGAATCCGTAAGCGTAATATCCCTTGAAGAACAGATGCGGATTCAGGTTGGCCGTGGTCTGCGCGCTCATACGCAGACGCAATCCGTCGATATAGTTATTGGAGATCATGGTGTTTACCGGACCGATATCTACCTTGCTGGGATGCTCCTTGGTCCCGGTTTCCACAAAGTTCTCGATAAACGCCTTCAATACAAAAATCACATATTTGAATCCCGGCATCTGCTCCAGACGCTTTACCAGCATATCCATAGAACTCTCGGTCTGCGTAAGCGGAACCGGCCGGTATTGATTCCAGAAATCGTCTCCGCGCATCATGGCGTCCGCCTCTTTGATCTCGGCCCCCTTACGCTTGAAAAGTTGCTGCGGAAGCTCATCGAAGGCATAATCAGAGTAACGGGTAGTCCTTCGTATCTGGAATCCTTGCATGATCTTCATCAAGGTCATCTCCACAATCATGTCATCGGTTTTCAACACCCACTCCCCATTGGGCAATTGCTCGAACTCCTGAATAATATCCATATTGTCTACAAAGTTCACCCCCGATTTCTTGGGCAGGTTCATTGTACATTTCTTCACCGTATAAGACGAATCGGCCAATACGTAAAGATGCCCCGTAAAACCGAAGTCCTGCGAGTTATTGGGAACGAAGGTGAGATGGAAGCACTTGTCCTTGTCCACGAATGTGGTGTCCATAATGTAAAACTTATAAAAAGAGATGGCATCACTGGACGAAATAGGGCTGATGAAAGGATACTGCAACAGACGGATATCATTGTCGTAAATATTCACATCCGTAAATACATCCTTCAGCACCGTGCTCAGCATATCTCCCGTTGCAAACAGCTCGTTCACCCCCGTAGAGCTCATTCCTTTGATAATGGTCTTCTCACTCTTGGGATGTTTACGGTAAATTTTCTGCGAAGCGGTCTCGTCCACCGAAATAGGAAGGATGAATTTATTGGTTTCCTCACAAAGTTCGATCTGGTCTTTCAGGAAAGGCATCTTTTTATACATGCCTTTTTCCAGCATCTCGGGAGTCACATCATTCAGTGACATCGTGATCTTCTGATACTTATTGTACTGATAGTAATCGTTCTCGCTCAGCTTATTATTCTTTTTATGAGCGATCACCTTCTTCATCAGTTCCACTGCCGGATTATTCTTACGGGAGTATTTCTCTCGTTTGGGCTTCACCACCACTTCGTCCAGCATGATATCATCCGGTCTCATCCTCACATTCAGGTTCTTGGTGACGCCGGGAATTATATTCACCACTTTTGTTACATATCCCACCGCCGAAAAGGTGAGTTTATTCCAGCCTTTACGGGTTTCGACCTTATAATTTCCATCATTATCGGTAATACTTCCTACGCCTTTTCCTTCATAAAAGACTGACAAGTAGGGTATGGGTTCATTCGTCAATGAGTCTGTTACAACGCCTTGTATATTTTGGGCTGACACCGAAATGCAGCATCCTAATAACAAAAATAGTAGAAACGACTTGATATATTTTGTCTTCATTCTTTTCACCGCTATTTTTATGAGGGAACAAAGTTAAGCATTAACTTAAAAGAAAGTTGCTAATATAAGCTAATAAATACAGAAATCTTACATATTGACCAATAAATAGGTGAAATTTAACACCGGAAGAACCATTATGCAGCAAATAAAAAAGGGGTCTTTTCACAAAGCCCCCTTTTTAAGTTTTCAATAGGTATTAGTTTTTTTTTAAGGTAAAAAGATTGTTTTCAGGATAACGATGCAAATATCGAGCCTTTTTTTAAACCAGCCAAATAAAAAACTATGCCATACAACATGTTTTTAGATTTTTCTGTCTTTTTTGGCAGATTATTATTCAAAATGATCTTTATCGGCCTCATTGTATATACAAAGGTAGCAAAAATATAGACTAAAACAGCATTTTAATGAGTTTTTTCTTTTCCCAAGAAATGTCCATCTACCTTATCGCGATGTTTCAGCACCTTTGCATCGATGAAGAAAACAATTTCTTCGGCGATATTGGTTATATGGTCTCCGGCACGTTCCAGCTTACGGATAACGGTGCCGAGTTCCAGGCAAGTCAGGAAATTATCGGGGTGTGTTTCCAGATATTTTGTAAGGACGGCAGGAGCAGCCGCATTGATTTCGTCCAGCAAATTATCTTTACTGAATACATTGAGGGCTAACTCCAGATTTTCTTCATTCAACGCGTTCTTGGTCATTTCGAGCATACCGAGCACTTGTTTCAGCATCTCTTCTATACGCAGGCTGTGGAGCAGTTCACTATCCAGCACGGTTTCCTCGCTTCTCACCACAAAACGGGCTATGCCTTCGGCAAAATCTCCCAAACGCTCCAAATCACTGTTTATCTTGAACATGGCCAGCACAAAACGCAGGTCAATGGCTACCGGATTGTATAGAGCGATAGTGTCCTCTACATCACTGTCTATTTTCAACTCGAACGCATTCACCCTTTTCTCACGGACAATGACTTGCTGTGCCTGGTCACGGTTAAAGGTCAGCACAGCCTCTCCTGCCCTGTCCAGCTGGTTGTAAACCAATGTCCACATCTCGTTCACTTCCTTCTTCAGTGATACAAGTTCTGATTCTATAAATTTCACCATATTCTTAATTCTTGTTTTGTTTATCATTATTTCTTTCACCGCAGATTGCGCAGATTCACACTGATTTTAATTTTCCGGACAGAAGAATAAAAAGACAAATCCGCACCATTAGATCTGAAAAGCAAGCAAGCCCGCATCGGGTTGTGGCACATCAGTTCCAGCTTTATCTTATCTCCCATCTGTGCAACGCTGTGATGAATGCTTTACCCGAAACGCCCTGTAATATAATTCTGGGTCGCTTCCTTGCCCGGATTCGTAAATATTTTCTTCGTATCATCATATTCCACCATATTGCCCATATAGAAGAAGGCTGTCTTGTCACTGACACGCGCGGCCTGCTGCATGTTGTGGGTGACAATAACGATGGTATATTCTTTCTTCAGCTCATGAATCAACTCTTCTACCTTGGCTGTAGAGATAGGGTCCAGTGCCGAAGCCGGTTCATCCATAAGCAGAACCGAAGGAGATACGGCCATGGCACGGGCTATGCACAACCGCTGCTGCTGACCACCGGACAGGGCAAACGCAGACTCTTTCAACTTATTCTTCACCTCATCCCACAATGCGGCTCCTTTCAAGGTTTCCTCCACCCTGTGGCGGATAAATTCATTGTCTTTCACCCCATTTACCCGAAGCCCGTAGGCCACATTCTCGAAAATGCTTTTCGGAAACGGGTTGGGACGCTGAAAGACCATCCCTACGCTCTTGCGCAACTCGTCCACCTGCACGGACTTGTCGTATATATTTCTCCCGTCAATCAAAATCTCCCCCTCCAGACGAGAGCCGGGAATGAGGTCGTTCATGCGGTTGAACAGACGGAGGAAGGTGGACTTGCCACAACCGGACGGGCCTATGAAAGCCACCACCGATTTCTCTTCAATCGTCATGCTTATATCTTTCAGTGCCTGAAAATCACCATAGAAAAAATTTACATGTTTTGCATCTATCTTATTCATATTCTTAATGTTTTAATAATTTGCTGATTTGTCTATGTGCTAATGTACCAATGTCCGTGCGGTACACAGCGCAACCCATCGGCACACCGACAAATTATTAATTCGTTTTTACTTTGTTGGAAAAATACCGGCGGAGTGCATTTGCCAACAGGTTTATAATTAAAATAATAAGGATCAGTACCAACGCCGTACCGTATGCCAAAGGAAGCTGTGACTCCATATCCGTTCCGCTGGTAGAAATCACATAAAGGTGATAAGGCAATGCCATGCATTGGTCCAGAATGCTATGCGGCAGTTGCGGCAGGAAGTAAGCGGCACACGTAAACAAGATGGGCGCCGTTTCACCCGATACACGTCCCAAAGCCAGAATCAGTCCGGTAATGATGTTGGGCATCCCCATAGGCAGAATCACATGCCAGATGGTTTGCAGCTTGGTCGCGCCCAAAGCCAGACTCCCTTCACGGAAGCTGTCGGGAATCGCCTTCAAGGCTTCTTCGGTGGTGCGTATCACCAAAGGTACACAAAGCAATCCCAACGTCAAAGAACCGGCCAGGATGCTGTCGCCGAACCCCATGTATTTCACAAACAGTGCCATACCAAACAAACCGAACACAATGGACGGAATACCGCTCAGGTTATTGGTCATCATCCGGATAAAGCGGACCAGCTTGCCTTTCGGCGCATACTCGTTCATATAAATGCCACTCATCACTCCCACCGGAAAAGCGAACAGCGCACTGCCCGCCATCAGATAAAAAGTACCTACAATGGCCGGCCATATACCGCCACCCGTCATGCCGTCACTGGGCGCCGTGGTCAGAAACTCCCAGCTGATTACTCCTATACCTTTATATATAATAAAACCGAGAATGGCGAACAGAATGAGGACAATGCTATAACTCAACAGTTTGAAAATGCCGAATGCCAGCCATTGCGAACGTCTTTTACGCGCCCCTTGCCCGACAGGGAAAACATCTTGCTTCATATTTTAAATACTTAATTAATCATTTGTCAATCTATCCATATACCCATTGGCTACGCTGTGTGCCGCATGATCATTAGCACACCGGCAAATCAGTACATTATTTATTTGTTCTTGATGAAATATATTCTACACTAAAGTTGATAAGCATCGTGATGAAAAACAACACTACTCCCAACAGGAACAGGGCTTCATAGTGCGCGCCGCCGGCTGGAGCCTCTCCCAGTTCCGCTGCAATAGTCGCCGGAATGGTACGGAGCGGTTCCAGAATAGTGGTGGGTATCACGGCCGCATTTCCTGTAACCATCAGCACCGCCATCGTCTCGCCTATGGCACGTCCGATGCCCAGGACAACGCCCGAAGTGATTCCCGAAACAGAGAAAGGTATTACCACCTTATATATAGTCTGCCAACGGGTAGCGCCCAATGCCAGACTGGCTTCGCGCATGGCACGGGGACAATTCCGCATCGCATCCTCGCTTACGGTAATGATAGTGGGGAGTGCCATGATCGCCAAAACAATACTTCCGGCCAATCCGGTCTCGCCCACAGGCAGATTAAAGACTTTCTGAATAAGCGGTACGATGACTATCAACCCAAAGAAACCGTAGACCACGGACGGAATACCACTGAGCAATTCAATAACCGGCTTCAGAAAACTACGGGTCCGATGGTCGGCCACCTCGGACATATACACCGCCACCGACAAGCCGAAAGGCAAAGCGAACAGGATGGCAAAGAAACTCACCCAAAGCGTACCCGTAATCAAAGGAAGAAATCCGAACTGAGGGGCGGGAGTAGCCGTAGGGAACCATTCCTTTCCAGCAAAAACCTCGTCAAAAGAAATAGACTCGTCTTTCAGCAGGTGGCCCGGAAAATCCTTCTCTATAAACTTGGAGGGAACAAAGGCGATGATGCCTGGATTACCGGCAACGATCTCGCCGATGCACCGGGGGGCTTTCTCGTATTCGGCTCCCAGCTCTTCCTCCGAGAAATAGGAAGTGATATCCTCCAACCGGAAAACTTTAACCTCCGCGTCCGGTCCTCCCAACTCTTTCCAGTTGGTAATCTCTTCGTCAAAAACGTCTTTTATTTGTGCCGCACTCAGTTCCTGCACCGGATTGGCTTTATTCACCGCCAGCACATATCCCTCTTCTATGACTTTTTTATTAAAAAGTCCCAAAGCTTCCGCAAACAAGAATACGACAATCAGCAAAATAGTAATGCTCGTTACAAAACCGCTGCAAGTCAATATCCCTTCTACAATCTTTTCCCAAACTCGTTTCATACAGTTTTAGTCTTCTATTTTAATAACCGATGCAAAAAAAGCCTCTTTATATTAAGGTGATATGAAAGAAGCTTGAAGTATTTGCTACAATTATATTACAAACTTGTTACAAGCAAAGACAATCCTGATCTTATTGCCATTTTCCCGCAAGGACGGATTCAATCCACCCTTGCCGGCGAATATTGCCCGTAACAGAATCGTAACACACCAGTAAAACAAATGACACAAGAAAACGTTTCTTTTGCACACGAATTAATATAAGAACTTATGAATCAATTAAAAGCTCTATTTCTTTTTATTCTATTGGCTTGTAGTCTGAATATTACCGCACAACGCATAAAAGGCAGTGATACGGTGTTGCCTGTGTCACAGGAAACAGCCGAGATTTTCATGAAAGATGATCCCGACCGGCGGGTAACCGTCACCGGCGGAGGAACCGGAGTGGGAATTTCCGCCCTGATGGACAACACGACAGATATCGCTATGGCTTCCCGTCCCATCAAATTCAGCGAAAAGATGAAACTGAAAGCCGCCAAACAGGAAGTGGAGGAAGTAATCATAGCGTATGATGCCCTGGCCGTCATTGTAAACCCGTCCAACCCTGTCAGCCAACTGACACGCCAGCAACTGGAAGCCATATTCCGCGGCAAGATAACCAATTGGAAGCAACTGGGAGGACCCGATATGAAAATTATTGTCTATTCCCGCGAAACCTCTTCGGGAACTTACGAATTTTTCAAAGAAAGCGCCCTGAAGAACAAGAACTACATGAGCAGCAGCTTGTCCATGCCCGCCACCGGAGCCGTGATCCAGTCTGTAAGCCAGACCAAAGGCGCTATCGGCTATGTGGGACTGGCCTACTTGTCCCCCCGGGTGAAAGCCATCGCCGTTTCCTACGACGACGGCAAGCACTATGTACTGCCCAGCCTTGAAAACGGAAAGAAGAAACTTTACCCCGTAGTACGCCCTCTTTACTACTATTACAACGTAGCCAATAAGGAAAAAGTAACCCCGTTCATCGACTATATCCTGTCGCCCCAGGGGCAAAATATTATAAAAAACGGTGGATATATTCCTGTGAAATAAAGGATATCCCAAAAAGAATGCGTACTTTTGCAGCAAAAGTGTAAAATTGATATCACAATGACTGAAATGAACGCTACAGAAGCTACAGAGAAGAAAAGTCTGAACTTCATTGAACAGGCAGTTGAGAACGACCTGAGAGAAGGTAAAAACGGAGGGAAAGTACAAACCCGCTTTCCGCCCGAGCCGAACGGCTACCTGCACATCGGTCATGCCAAAGCCATCTGTCTGGATTTCGGGATAGCTGCACGCTATGGTGGCGTATGTAACCTGCGTTTTGACGACACCAACCCGACCAAAGAAGATATGGAATACGTGGAAGCCATCAAGGAGGACATCCAATGGCTCGGATTCCAGTGGGGAAACGAATATTATGCATCCGACTACTTCCAGCAATTATGGGATTTCGCCGTCAATCTGATAAAGGAAGGAAAGGCTTATATAGACGAACAGAACTCCGAACAAATCGCGGCACAAAAAGGCACTCCCACCCAACCCGGAACCGAGAGTCCTTACCGCAACCGTCCCATCGAGGAAAGCCTGGAACTGTTCAACAAAATGAACAGCGGTGAAATAGAAGAAGGCAAAATGGTGCTCCGTGCCAAAATAGACATGGCAAGCCCCAACATGCACTTCCGCGACCCTATTATTTATCGTGTGGTAAAGACTCCGCACCACCGTACAGGCGAAACCTGGAAAGCATACCCCATGTATGACTTTGCACACGGACAGAGCGACTATTTTGAAGGAGTGACCCATTCGCTGTGTACCCTGGAGTTCGTACCCCACCGTCCGTTGTACGACCTGTTCGTGGACTGGGTAAAAGAGGGTAAAGATCTGGACGACAACCGTCCTCATCAGTATGAGTTCAACAAACTGAACCTGAACTACACCTTGATGAGCAAGCGTAACCTGCTGATTCTGGTAAAAGAACATCTGGTAAACGGTTGGGACGACCCCCGTATGCCGACTCTCTGCGGTTTCCGCCGTCGCGGCTACTCGCCTGAGTCCATCCGCAAATTTGTAGACAAGATAGGTTATACCACTTACGATGCCCTGAATGACTTCGCCCTGCTGGAAAGTGCTGTCCGCGAAGACTTGAACAGCCGTGCCACCCGTGTATCGGCAGTCATCAATCCGGTGAAACTGATCATTACCAACTATCCCGAAGGACAGGTGGAGGAAATGGAAGCTGTCAACAACCCGGAAGATCCGTCGGCAGGCACACACACCATCGAATTCAGCCGCGAACTGTGGATAGAACGCGACGACTTCATGGAAGACGCCCCGAAGAAATATTTCCGTATGACTCCGGGACAGGAAGTGCGTCTGAAAAGCGGATACATCGTGAAATGCACAGGCTGCAAGAAAGACGACAACGGCAACGTGGTGGAGGTATACTGCGAATACGATCCCGACAGCAAAACAGGTATGCCGGGCAGCAACCGCAAAATCAAAGGTACCATCCACTGGGTAAGCTGCGCACACTGTCTGCCTGCCGAAGTACGCCTGTACGACCGCCTGTGGAAAGTGGAGAACCCGCGTGATGAGATGGCCGCCATCCGCGAAGCAAAGAACTGCGACGCACTGGAAGCCATGAAAGAAATGATCAACCCCGATTCGTTGAATGTATTAACCAACTGCTATGTAGAGAAATATCTGGCCGATGCCAAACCGCTGGATTACTTGCAGTTCCAACGCATCGGTTATTTCAATGTAGACAAAGACTCTACACCGGAACATCTGGTGTTCAACCGCACCGTATCTTTAAAAGATACCTGGAGCAAAATCAATAAATAAAAACAAGCTTATGAACTACGACATGTCTTCTTACTTTGAAGACCCGGAATTTAAAGAAGCATTGGCAAAATACGAGGGTATGGTGGAGAACCATACCCCCGCTTATTTTGAAGCTGATGAACTGATCGATATCGCCGAATACTACACTTTAAAAGGAAGACATAAAGATGCAGACAAGGCCATAGACCTCACTCTCCAATTACATCCCGAAAACACAGACGCCCTGGTTTTCCGGATACGCTCCCTGATGCTGCAAAACAAAAAGGAAGAAGCCAAAGTGGTAGCGCAACTCATCGCCAACAGCACCGACCGTGAATGCAGGTTCCTGCAAGCTGACATGCTGATGGAGGAGGACCGCATAGAAGAGGCCGAGGAGATATTCAAACAACTGGTCATGGACGAGGAGTACGAAGTGGATACGCTGCTGGATATCATCCAGGACTATACCAACGCCAATCAGGAAGAATATGCCGGACAATGGGTAGACTGCCTGTTTGCTCATTCCGACATGCAAACCCTGCCCAAAACCAACCAACGCCTCCGCGATGTGCTGTGCGATTATTACAGCACGTTCAACAAGCCCGACTTGGCCATCCCCTACCTGAACATGACCCTGAACGAGTATCCCTATTCCATCGAGCATTGGAACGAACTGGGGAAATGCCATCTGCAACAATGCCAATACGAAGAGGCGAACGAAGCCTTGGATTTCGCATTAGCCATTGATGATGAAAATACAGATTCATTGACTTTGAAAGCATTTGGTTACCACCAGGCAGGCAATTTAAAGGAATCCTGCGACTACTATCTCCGTCTGGCCAATGTGAGCAAGAACAAGACGAAAGCCTATCTGGCACTGGCACAAATCTATCTGGAGATGCGGGATCATGCTTCGGCCATCAGCTATATAGAAAAGCTGATAAACCGGAAATCGGGCCTGACCGACTACGAATTGGCCGAGTTATATTCTGACACGGCGCTCTGTCATGCCTATCTGGGGCATACCGAAAACGGATACAAATATATCAACCAAGCATTGGAGCTGAACGAACATGATGCCGAAATACGTATCGCAGCCGGACGCTTCTTTACAATAGAAGCTCAAAAAAGCGATATCAGCGAAGAGGAACAAGAAAACAACCTCCGCAATGCGGAACATCAATTCACACGTGCATTGGAGTTTACTCCGAAGGAGGAACGGTTTGATGTGCTGTTCAAAATCGGCTCTCTATATTTTGACGAACATAATTTTGAATATGCCAACCAGTACTTCGAACTAATAAACAAAGAATTTCCGGAGGATGCCGATGCCACTTACTTTTTTCTGGCTTACGGTTATTACCACCAGCAGGAATCCGCTTCGTTCATGCACTATCTGGCTAAAATCAGAAAAGAAATTCCGGATATGTACGCCACCATGGGAACCGGCGATACCATACTGATGACCGACACCTACTTCAATGAAGCGCTGCGTGCCATTAAAGAAGATGTCAGCACAGGCAAGATTAACTTAAACAAATATTTATAATAATTTTATGGAATCAGTTGCATTTATCCAGTGGTGTCTGGACCACTTGAATTATTGGACAATAACGTTATTAATGGCCATCGAAAGCTCTTTTATCCCTTTCCCCTCGGAAGTGGTAGTGCCGCCCGCCGCCTATAAGGCTGCCGGAGGAAACAGTGACCTGAATGTATTTCTGGTAGTTATATTTGCGACCATCGGAGCCAATATAGGAGCCATCATCAATTATTATATAGCCTATTTCGTAGGCCGTCCGCTGGTTTATAAATTTGCGAACAGCCGCTTCGGACACATGTGCCTGATTGATGAAGCCAAGGTTCAGAACGCGGAACACTACTTTGACAAGCATGGGGCACTCTCCACCTTTATCGGACGTCTTATTCCTGCCGTCCGCCAGCTTATCTCCATTCCTGCCGGTCTGGCCAAGATGAAATTATCCACTTTCCTGCTGTACACAACGCTGGGAGCAGGTATCTGGAATGCCATCCTGGCAGCCATCGGTTACTATCTGCAATCAGTGGTTCCCGAAGAGCAGTTATTGAGTACCGTCACCGAATACAGCCACGAGTTAGGATATTGCTTTATAGCTATCGGCGTTTTAATAGTAGGTTTCCTGATTTATAAAGGAAGAAAATAAAAAAGAATGAACTTTTTTCCATTTAAATTTGTTATCATTACAGTATCGAACTAAAATATAATAAAATTATGGCAAAAACAGCATTTAAAGGCACACCGGTAACACTAGCCGGAGAATTTGTGAAAGCAGGAACTTCAGCTCCGGAATTTACATTGGTAAAAGGAGATTTGAGCAATTATACATTAAAAGACGGGAAGGGCAAATATCTGATTCTGAACATTTTCCCCAGTATGGATACCGGCGTGTGCGCTACTTCCGTACGCAAGTTCAACCAGCTGGCTGCAAACCAGCCCAATACGGTGGTATTGGCAATCTCTAAAGACCTGCCATTCGCCCAGGGACGCTTCTGCACTACTGAAGGCATCACCAACGTTATTCCTTTGTCTGATTATCGCTATACTTCCGATTTCGCTGAAAAATATGGTGTATTGATGACTGATGGTCCTTTGGCTGGATTATTGGCACGCTCGGTTGTAGTGATTGACCCGGAAGGAAAAGTGGTTTATACCGAACTTGTTCCCGAAATAACCCAGGAACCGAATTATGAGGCCGCACTGAAAGCGGTAAAATAAAAAATGCTTCCCGAAAGAATAAAGAAAACGGCAGAAGATTTTTACAATCTATCCACATAGTTTTTAGGGTAGTTTCCGGCATAGCTTCTTGAAAGTTATGCCGGAAATTTTTATATGTCATGCTTGAAAGATCTATAATCTTGCATGTGAAAGATTTATAATCTTATGCCCGCAAGATCTATAATCTTACATCTTCATCCTTTAGACAAGTACCATTGGTACATTCTGTGTACCCCTTCTTCTATATCAATCTTATGCTGCCAGCCCAGCCGGTGCAATTTGCTTACATCCGTCATCTTACGCATAGTGCCGTCCGGTTTCGTAGCGTCAAAAGTCAGTTTGCCCTGATAACCCACCTCCTTGACAATCTTGTCCGCCAGTTGGGCAATGGTGATTTCTTTCCCCGTACCGATATTGATATGACAGTTGCGGATATCCTTGGAGCCGGCAGCATAGGTATCCTTAAAATCCACATGCTCCATGATATAGACACTGGCATCAGCCATCTCCTCACTCCATAAGAACTCACGCAACGGCTTGCCTGTTCCCCACAAAGTTACTTCCTGCCCGGTTATACCATACTTTTTCAGAATGGAGAGAATCTCCTCATCCGTATGCGAACCGTCTATCCCCTCTACGGGACGAAGATTCATATCTTTACGCACCGCGTCCCAGTCCCCTTCATTCAGGCATTTTCCCAAATGAATCTTACGAATCATGGCAGGCAGCACATGGCTGTTCTCCAAATGGAAATTATCATTGGGACCGTAAAGGTTCGTAGGCATCACGGCTATGTAATTGGTTCCATATTGCAAGTTAAAGCTTTCGCACATCTTCAACCCGGCAATCTTCGCAATAGCATACGGTTCGTTGGTATATTCCAAGGGAGAAGTCAGTAACACATCTTCCTTCATGGGTTGTACGGCATCACGAGGATAAATGCAAGTGCTTCCCAAAAACAAGAGTTTCTTTACATCATGGCGGAAACTCTCCCCTATCACATTCTGCTGAATCTGCAAGTTCTGATAAATAAAATCGGCACGGTAAAGACTGTTCGCCATGATGCCGCCCACATGTGCCGCTGCCAGAATGACATACTGGGGCTGCTCTTCATCAAAAAACTTCTTCACAGCCTGCCCGTCCAGCAAATCCAGTTCTTTGTGAGAACGGCCTACCAGATTGGTATATCCCTTTTGCTGCAAATTATTCCATATAGCAGACCCCACCAGTCCGTGGTGGCCTGCTACATATATCTTGGCTGTTTTTTCCATTATTCTGCTATTTGAGCCTTTAAATACAGTTTCTTCACGAACTTCATATCATGCTTCACCATGATTTTCACCAGTTCGGGGAAAGAAGTCTTACGGGGATTCCAGCCCAGCAACGTTTTGGCTTTAGTGGGATCACCCAACAACTGCTCCACTTCGGCGGGACGGAAATACTTAGGATCGACGGCAACCAGTTCCTTGCCTGTCGCCACATCGATACCTCTTTCATCCACCCCTTTGCCTTCCCAGCGCAATTCAATGCCCACTTCCTTGAAGGCCAGGGTACAGAACTCGCGCACCGTATGGTATTCGCCGGTCGCAATGACAAAATCTTCGGGAGTATCGTGCTGAAGAATCATCCACATACACTCCACATAATCCTTGGCATAGCCCCAGTCGCGCAAAGAATCCAGATTTCCCAGATACAATTTGTCCTGATATCCCTGGGCTATACGTGCGGCAGCCAAAGTAATCTTGCGTGTTACGAAATTTTCACCACGGCGTTCACTCTCATGGTTGAACAGGATGCCGTTCACGGCAAACATACCGTAACTTTCACGATAGTTCTTGGTAATCCAGAAACCATACTGCTTGGCCACCCCATACGGAGAACGGGGATAGAAGGGAGTCGTTTCCTTCTGAGGCACTTCCTGTACCAGTCCGAACAATTCGGAAGTCGATGCCTGATAAATCTTGGTCTTCTTTTCCAGGCCCAGAATACGGACCGCTTCCAACATACGCAGCGTGCCTACCGCATCCGCTTCCGCAGTGTACTCGGGTACATCGAAACTTACTTTCACATGGCTCTGAGCAGCCAGATTATAGATTTCATCGGGCTGTACAGCCTGAATGATACGTATCAGCGAACTACTGTCGGTCATATCCCCCCAATGCAGATTCACCAGACGGGTCTTTTGCATATCACGAACCCACTCGTCCAGATAAAGATGTTCTATACGACCGGTATTGAATGAAGAAGAACGGCGCAGAATACCGTGAACCTCATATCCCTTTTCAATCAAAAACTCTGCCAGGAATGAACCGTCCTGACCTGTAATACCTGAAATTAAAGCTACTTTTTTCATTTCGTTTATTGTAAATGGCCTTATGCAAGCCCTCTTGGTTATTTCATATCACATAGCTATCTACTGCTATCTGCCTTTCGGCATGGCAAAGGGCGGAATGACCAAACAGAACGGCAGATGACAGACAGCATACACTCCATGTATGCAGAAATAAAATATATACAAGAAAGAATATTTACTCCGCCGAAAATTCTTTGATGCGCTGTTCCTCGCTCAACCGGCAGATCAGCAATGTGTTATTCTTCTCAGCAACGATATATCCGTCCAGTCCCTGTACCACCACCCTCTTTTCCTGTGTAGTGTGAATCACACAGTTACGGGTTTCATACAACTTTATATTCTCACCTATCTGCGTATTATTATGGGCATCTTTCGGCAAATTCTCGTGCAATGATCCCCAAGTACCCAGATCACTCCACCCAAAGCTGGCAGGAAGGACAAAAATCTCATCCGCCTTCTCCATAATGGCATAATCCACCGAAATGTTCTCGCACAAAGGGAAATTCCGGTCAATCATTTCCTGCTCCTTGTCCGTATAATAATAAGGAAGCAAACGCTCGAACACCTTCGAAATGGCAGGCTGATATACGCGCAGGGCGTTCACCACCGTATTTACATTCCACACAAAAATACCGGCATTCCAGAAGAAATTATTTTTTTGAATATAGCGCCGGGCTGTTTCCAGATCGGGTTTCTCTTTAAAAGAATACACCCGGAATACCTCCTTATTGGCGGTAGAAGGTACACTGAGATCAGCTTCAATGTAACCGTAGCCCGTCTCAGGACGGGTAGGTTTCATGCCCAGGGTAAGGATAGCGTCCGAATCGGCCGTAAAATTCATCGCCGAATTAATCACCCGCTGAAACTCCGCGATATTCATCACAATGTGGTCGCTGGGGGTCACCACCATATTGGCCTTAGGATTACGTGCCTTTATTTTCCAACTGACGTATGCTATACAAGGAGCCGTATTGCGACGGCAAGGCTCACGCAGGATATGATCATCAGCAATATCGGGCAACTGCTCCTTTACAGTATCCGCATACTTCTCTGATGTCACCACCCAAATATTTTCCGGAGGACAGATCCCCTGAAAACGGTCAGCCGTAAGTTGGATCAATGTACGGCCGCAACCCAGTACATCAATAAATTGCTTAGGATAATCAGGAGTACTCATCGGCCAGAAACGGCTTCCAACACCTCCGGCCATTATAACGAGGTGATTATTCTTGATGTTCATATGATTCATTTTTTACGTTGTATGACCGCAAAGATAAGTATTATTTTTTAAAAAAAGTATTGCGTTTTAATTTATATGTCCTATATTTGCATACGACTAACATTTTTTTTGTCATGAAACAACCGACAACTGAAAACTCTGATATAATTAAACTAGTAGCGATATTAGGTGATTTTGCCTTGTTGAACCTTTCTATGATACTTGTGTTTTTTATTCTGAAAGGAATAGATTCACAGGCCATAGCCCATATTTCATTGAAAACCTACCTGCTGACTTCCAACCTGTGCTATATTCCCTGCATATCCATCTTTGGGGTCATACTGCACAACCGCATAGTGCGTCCGGAACAGATTGTAGGCCGCCTGTTAGGAACAATCAGCTTGCATGTAGTCATCTTCCTCACGGTGCTGGCCATTATTAAGGTAGATAACTTCTCACGCATCTATCTGCTTGCTTTCTATCTGTCTTTCATACCTTTAGCTATAGGATGGCGACTGACATTGCGGTTCTTTGTGAAAATGTTCCGCCGCAGTGGCAGGAACCTGCACACCACTGTACTGATAGGCGACGGGGACAATATGGTGGAGCTGTACCATACGTTGAACGATTTGACTTACGGATACAGGGTTTTAGGCATTTTCTATGATGAGAAGGACTCTAATTACCCCGAAGGGATTCCCTTTAAAGGTCCTGTAAACCAATTATTTGAATGGTTATCCCATAACACCGTGCACGAACTGTACTGTGGTCTGCCATCCAGCAGAAAGGATGATATTCTGGCCATCATGAACTATTGCGAGAACAATCTGATCCGCTTCTATAGCGTACCTCATGTACGTAATTACATAAAGCGTCAGCTGCAACTGGAATTATTGGGTGAAGTTCCTGTATTGTCCATCCGTACCGAGCCGTTGCAGAACCCGGTAAACAGACTGGCAAAACGGTTATTTGATTTGACATTTTCCTCTCTGTTTTTACTTACAATTTTTCCATTTATATACCTGATTGTAGGTCTTATTATTAAAATTACCTCACCTGGTCCCATATTCTTCAAACAGGAGAGAAACGGGGAAAACGGGAAAATCTTTAAATGCTATAAGTTCCGTTCCATGAAAGTGAACGCATTGTCCGATTCATTGCAGGCTACCAAGAATGATCCCCGCAAGACCAAGTTCGGCAACTTCCTGCGTAAAAGCAATCTGGACGAACTGCCGCAATTCATTAATGTATTCAAAGGAGAGATGTCCATTGTAGGTCCCAGACCCCATATGCTGAAACATACAGAGGAATATTCCCAACTGATTAACAAATACATGATGCGCCACCTTGTCAAACCCGGAATTACCGGATGGGCGCAAGTCACCGGCTACCGGGGAGAAACCAAAGAACTTTCCCAAATGGAAGGCAGGGTAAGAAGAGACTTGTGGTATATTGAGAACTGGACTTTCCTGCTCGACATCCGCATCATGATAAAAACAGTAACCAACATGTTCCGGGGCGAGAAAAACGCCTATTAATCCAAATCGTAGGGACATATAAAAAATAAAAAGATATGAAAGGTATTGTACTAGCCGGAGGTTCGGGCACGCGCCTCTATCCTATTACCAAAGGAGTATCCAAACAGCTGCTGCCTGTCTTCGACAAACCCATGATTTATTATCCTATATCGGTACTTATGCTGGCCGGCATACGGGAAATACTCATTATCTCCACCCCATACGACTTACCGAGCTTCAAAAGACTGTTAGGAGACGGAAGCGATTTCGGAGTACGCTTTGAATATGCGGAACAGCCTTCGCCCGACGGACTGGCTCAGGCTTTCATCATCGGCGAGAAATTCATCGGAAATGATTCCGTCTGCCTTGTACTGGGTGATAACATATTCCACGGCAACGGCCTGTCCGCCATGTTGAGAGAATCCGTACGTGCTGCCGAAGAGGACAAGAAAGCAACGGTATTCGGCTATTGGGTCAGTGACCCCGAAAGATATGGCGTAGCGGAATTTGACAAGGATGGCAATTGTCTCTCTATTGAAGAAAAACCTGCCCAACCTAAGTCCAACTATGCCGTGGTGGGACTCTATTTCTATCCCAACAAGGTGGTGGAAGTAGCCAAGAATATCAAGCCTTCGGCACGGGGAGAACTGGAAATCACCACCGTAAACCAGCAATTTCTTCAGGACAAGGAATTGAAAGTACAGACATTGGGCAGAGGTTTCGCATGGCTGGATACCGGTACTCACGACTCGCTGGCCGAGGCAAGTACCTACATCGAAGTCATTGAAAAGCGCCAGGGGCTGAAAGTGGCGTGCCTTGAGGGCATAGCTTTGAGAAAAGGCTGGATTACCCCGGAAAAGATGCAGGAACTGGCCCAGCCGATGCTTAAAAACCAATACGGACAATATTTACTGAAAGTTATAAAAGAACTGGGATTAGAATAATGGAAGTTATAAAAACAGCAATAGACGGGGTTTTCATTTTGGAACCCCGTATTTTTAATGATGCAAGAGGGTATTTCTTTGAAAGCTTCTCAGGACGTGAATTTGAAGAAAAAGTATGCAGGACTACATTTGTACAGGATAATGAGAGTTTCTCTACTTACGGTGTATTACGCGGCCTGCATTTCCAGAAACCTCCTTTCACACAAAGCAAGCTGGTGCGTGTGATCAAGGGAGCGGTACTGGATGTGGCTGTAGATATCCGGAAAGGTTCTCCTACTTTCGGAAAGCATGTGGCTGTAGAATTGACCGGAGAGAATCACCGGCAGTTTTTTATCCCCCGCGGATTCGCACACGGCTTTGCGGTACTAAGTGACGAGGTGTTGTTCCAATACAAGTGTGACCATTATTATGCTCCGCAAAGCGAAGGAGGAATCGCATGGGACGACCCCGATCTAGGCATAGACTGGCGACTTCCGGCCGACAAGGTTATTTTGTCCGACAAGGACAAGAAACATCCGAGATTGAAAGACTATCAAACGGATTTCGACTTTAATCAAAGTTTATATTAAAGGCAGTTTTGATTCTGCGTTTGTCCGGTTTTGCCAGTGAAATTAAAGAAGCCGAAAACTGCACACCGGACTATCGTAACGTTCAGGGCAACATTTCCGAAGATTGACCTATAAAAACAGGGTGCACCTCCTACGAAAGAGATGCACCCTGTTTTTATAGGTCAATATCTTTATATCACTTCTTCTCCATC
This sequence comes from Phocaeicola sp. RTP21359st1_B8_RTP21360_211022, assembly GCF_040911965.1. Taxonomy (NCBI): domain Bacteria; kingdom Pseudomonadati; phylum Bacteroidota; class Bacteroidia; order Bacteroidales; family Bacteroidaceae; genus Phocaeicola; species Phocaeicola sp. RTP21359st1_B8_RTP21360_211022. The sequence continues at coordinate 69,281 of NZ_JBDFXP010000019.1, read as the reverse complement.
CCCTCCTGAGGAGCATTAAGTCCTGCCTTCAGATTTTCAAAGAATTCACGTCCGAACAAGATCCATGCGGAAGCGCCCGCCACTGCCAGGAAAATAAATCCGACAAGAATCACCTTCTTGCTGGTTCCCGAAGGCAGCAACGGCACACTGGCAGGTTCCACAACGGCAAATACAGGTTTGGCCTCCTGTACTTTGGCCCGTGCCACCTGCAATTGGGTAGCCACCTGGCTATACACCTGATATGCCAGATTCATATCATTCTGCAACCGTTCTCTCTCCGTCAAAGCACTTTGAAGGACAACCCCCTTGTTGGCATCCATGTAATTGGCATAATTCTGCTGGGCTACATAATACTCCTGCTGGCGTTCCTTATACAATTGTTCCAGATAAGCACAATCCTGCTGGGCTTTGGAGACCCTGTACGCTGTGATATACTCCTGAAGCTTCACCACTACCGTGTCTGTAATGGCGGCCGTAACCATCGGGTCCTGCAAAGTCACCGTCACTGTGGTGATGCCGGTTTTCTTATCCACATCAGCAGTAATCGCCTTACGCATGGCTTCCACTTTCTTCGCCTGATCTTCTGTCAGGTGGAAAGGATCCAGCCTGTTCCCTTCTTCCTCTTCCTTATCGGAGAAGAGAGATTTCACCCCGCCTATAGCCGCCCCGGGCAATCCCATAACAGCACCCCACCACGGAGCTTTCTGCTCATCGAGATAAGCTACAAAAGTAGTATCCACCTCACCGTCCAACGTAGTGACATGTGCATTAAACAGTTCCAGAATGAAAGGAGTAGACGCTACTATATCCGGGAAAAGAGATACGTTCAACGCATCCGCCTCACTGCCCAGACTCATGCCTCCGATCCCCAGCATGGCAGCCATTCCCGACAGGCTCCCCCCTCCGCTTTTACCGGATTCGGGAGACAATGTCACTTCCACCGTATATTGCTTGGGAATACTCAAAGCGATAATCACCCCTACAATAGCACCTATTCCGGCAACCTTCAGCAGCATCTTTCGGGCAGCCCACAACTTACGGACATACTCCATCAAATCAATTTCCAACTCCTCGTCTTCCCGTGGTCTTTCCGTATTATTCGTATAATTCTTATCTTCCGCCATACTGTTTCTATTTTAAGATATTAGCAATAGATGCAATCATAGTAGCCAACGACGCACTGGTGGTTGCTATGGACAAGGTGTTCTGCAAAGACCAGTTGCTCTTTTCCTTCACCGGAACAATCACCTCACAGCCCGGCTGGATCAGCTCACGGCTACCCTTCTTCGCTCTCTTCACCTGACCGTTCATATATACAATATACGCCTTGCTCTTCTTCGCACGGAAACCATAACCTCCGGCCTGCTCTATATAATATTTCAACGTCTTGCCATCTTCAAATGAAACGGTATTGGGATACATCACAGCCCCGCTGATACGTACCGTGTTGTTGTATTCGGGAATTTCAATCACATCCCCCTCACGCAATACGATATCCGCACTGGAGCCGGGTTTAAGCATCGCTTTTTCCAAATCGATACCCACATAATAGATATCTCCCAAATCCAGCCGGTTGACATCAATGGAGTCCTTTCCAGTCTTGGCCATATCCAGAACCATTTCCATACGTTTGCGTTCATCGGCATTGATACGACGGCTTAAACGGGCCCCTTTGATATAAGCAAACGGAGTCACTCCACCTGCCTTCTTGATCAAATCGGAAAGACGTTCGCTCTTCTCTGTCAGCGCATAATCACCTTCATACAAAACCTCACCGGTCACCTGCACATTCACCTGTTCCTGATAAGCAGGGCTCTTACGCACATATACCTGATCGTATGGCTGCAACACAAAACCCGGTTCTCCGTCTATCACAAAACCGTCTTTCAGAGAAAACGAGTACATTTGTCCTATGGTGGAAACCGCTTCCGTACCTTTGCTATCCTTGATACGGCGGGAAACATCCACACGGACGGTAGAAGCCGATTCCATCAATCCGCCAGCCTGGATTATAATATCCTCCAAAGTCGTATTGTCGGCAAAAGCGAACTCACCCGGACGGGCAACCTCACCATACACCATGATGCTTCCCACATCCTCCAAGTCATGAATACTGGGAATATAAAGCACATCATTACGCTGCAAAGGTACATCGGGTGCAGTACCGTCCATGATGCCTTTTATATCTACTTGAATAACCTCTTTCTTCAGATTCTCGCGCTCGCGATGCAACACCGCACGTCCTGTAAAGGCATCACCCATAAGGCCTTCAGCCTTTTCCACCAGTTGGCGGACTGTATTCAAGGTTCCTCCGAACTGATAAATGCCCGGACGATAGACAGCCCCCTTGATTTCAAGCTTGTTCTCAAAACGGTCCAGAATAGCTTCAGCAGTCAGCGCATCACCATCTTTTACCTGGAATACGGAATAATCAATATCATCAATCGTATAAATCTGATACTCCTTTCCGTTTTGACGAATCATGCGGAGAGAACGGGTATAGGCATCCCCCGAAAATCCACCGGCATACTTCAACAACGTGGCAACACTTTCGTTGTTTTTCATCTCGTATTTCATGGGGCGTTTCACATTACCCTCTATGCTAACCAACGCCTCGTATGGAGGAACGATGATCACATCGCCTTCCTGCAAGCGGATATCATCATTGATTTTACCTTTCATAATAAAATCGTACACATCTACGGTAGCGATTTTCTGTCCTCCGCGCACTACTTGTATATTGCGCAAGCTACCGATATCGCTCACGCCACCGGCACGGTACAGTGCATGAAACACGGTAGAGAAAGAAGACAATGCATAAGTTCCCGGTTGGAACACTTCCCCCATCACGTTCACCTGGATCGTCCGGCTGTTTCCCAAAGTAACCTTGATTTGTGAGGACGGGTTCTGTTCATTATCAAGCCCTGCATAAATCTTATTCAGTTCTTTACGCAAATATTGGTTGGCTTCGGCAATAGTCATGCCGTTCAGATAAATCAATCCCAAATCGGGGATCGTGATAGATCCGTCCGGAGATACATTATCGCGGATGGTGGCCTGGTTTGTACCCCAGATATCAATGATTACCTCATCACCCGGCCCCAGACGGTAATTAGGAGGAGTAGCCAGATTCACACTCGGCTCGAATGTAAGGTTTCTGGTTTCAAAAATGTCCCGTCCGTACACCTTATCCTTCTGCATTTCTTCCATATCGCCCATGCCCATCCCCTCGTAATAGCGATTGGCAGAAACACTGTCCGACAAGTTCTTCCCTACCACTCTGCCCGCAACCGGACGTTGGTCGAAAGTAAAATTCTCTGTTACATAGATATCTTCCTGCGTCTTTGTCTTTTCACGCAAACGGTTCCGATTTTGCATCGTTGCATTTGCGTCTTTATCAGCAGACCCATTTTGCTGTTCATAAAGTTTCTTTACACGCTTAGCCTGTTCTTGTGTCACTCCTCTACGGGCTAACTCTGTAGCAATCTGACGTTGGTCTTTTCCTTGTTGCATGCCCGTCTTCACATATTCCAACACCTGTTGGTCACTCATAGATTGCTGTGCAAGCACAGAACCTGAGAGGGCAAAAACTAAGACCAGTACGGATAATAGTTTTTTTATCATATAAATTCAATAAACTTAGTAATTTAGCAGCCGCAAAGGTAGATATTATTTTCGATATAGGCGAGTATTATTTCATAAATATCCCTCTAACAAATATAAAAACGGCTGCCACCTGACGGTGTACAGCCATTTATTCTTTAATAATCCGTTAGCAGAATTCATTCAGACTTCATTGCACAGCCCTCCTTCTTAAAAAAGGTCTGCAAGGGTAAAACTTGTGCAATACCATTCCGGCCGGATCAGCAATACATATTTACGATGGCTTCGTACAATTCTTGCTTACCGCTTACTTGCTTGGGCTCACCATTCTGCTTAGCATAAGCCACTACGTCTTCCAATGTCAGCTTGCCTTCTTCAAATTCTTTGCCTTTGCCACTGTCGAATGAAGCATAGCGGTCTGACAACATCTTGCAGTAAGGAGATTCATTAAGCAAAGCAGCAGCACTTTCCAATGCACGCGCCATAGCGTCCATACCTGCAATATGGGCGATAAAGATATCTTCCAGATCAGTAGAGTTACGACGTGTCTTGGCATCAAAGTTGGTACCGCCATTACCCAAACCGCCGTTGCGGATAATCTGCATCATGGCCTGGGTCAGTTCGTAATTGTCGATAGGGAACTGGTCTGTATCCCATCCGTTCTGATAATCGCCACGGTTAGCGTCAATAGATCCCAACATTCCGTTATCTACCGCAACAGCCAGTTCATGTTCAAATGTATGACCAGCCAACGTAGCATGATTCACTTCAATGTTCACCTTGAAATCCTTGTCCAGTCCGTGAGTTTTCAAGAACCCTACCACAGTTTCGGTATCCACATCATATTGATGCTTAGTCGGCTCCATCGGTTTGGGTTCAATCAGGAAAGTACCTGTAAACCCTTTGCTCCGGGCATAATCGCGGGCGATGGTCAACATCTGAGCCAGATGTTCTTTCTCACGCTTCTGATCTGTATTCAATAAAGACATATACCCTTCACGTCCACCCCAGAACACGTAATTGGAGCCACCCAGTTCGATGGTAGCGTCAATAGCGTTCTTTATCTGGACAGCAGCGCGGGCAACCACATCAAATTCGGGGTTTGTAGCAGCCCCGTTCATATAGCGTGCGTGACCAAAAACATTTGCCGTACCCCATAACAATTTGATTCCGGTTTCAGCCTGTTTCTGTTTGGCATAAGCAACTATCTCTTTCAGATTCGCTTCATATTCCTCAATTGTATCGGCTTCCTCACACAAGTCCACATCATGGAAACAATAATATTCGATTCCCATTTTCTGCATGAATTCAAAGCCGGCATCCATCTTATTCTTGGCAGCCTGCACCTTATCGGCATCACCGTTCCAAGGGAATTTCTTTGTTCCGCCGCCAAACTGGTCACCGCCCTCGGCACACAACGTATGCCACCATGCCATAGCAAACTTCAACCAGTCTTTCATCTTCTTTCCGTTAATTACCTTTTCAGCATCATAATAACGGAACGCCATCGGGTTCTTACTTTCCTTACCTTCAAATTTAATCTTTCCTATACCGGGAAAATACTCTTTTGTAGCCATAATTCTTTACTTATTTTAATAACTTGTTCTAATTTATCTACTATCTTTTTTCAACACGCAGGCGGATAGCCATTTCTTTATCCGAAGGTCCTTAAAAGGCAGCCATCGCTCTCTCCAGATTGGATTTCCAGCGGGCATACGCATCATCGTAAGCAGTACGCTGTGCCACATCAGGCTCTATCACCTCCAGTTTTTCCAATGTGGCAAATGCCTCGTTGTTATCTTTATAAACACCCGCGCCTATGCCGGCCCCCTTGGCGGCGCCCACCGATCCATCCGTGTCATACAGTTCGATTACAGCCCCTGTCACTCCCGCCAACGTTTCGCGGAAGATAGGACTGAGAAACATATTGGCATGTCCGGCATGAATCTTCTGTACAGGGATACCCATCTGCTCCATGATATCAATGCCGTATTTAAACGAGAACACGATCCCTTCCTGTGCGGCACGAACAATATGCTGCTTTCCATGCAGGTTAAAATTAACTCCACATATAGAGCATCCTGTCTCTTTATTTTCCAGCATACGCTCCGCCCCGTTGCCAAAAGGAAGAATACTTACTCCGGCACTGCCGACAGGAGCCTGTGCCGCCAGCCTGTTCATATCACTGTAAGAAATACCTTCGGGAGCCACATTACGTTTCACCCACGAATTCAATATACCGGTACCATTGATACACAACAACACTCCCAGACGGGTCTGCTCGGCAGTATGATTTACATGGGCAAAAGTATTCACCCGGGATTTCGGATCATAATTCACCTCACCGTTCACGCCATATACCACTCCCGATGTTCCTGCCGTAGAAGCAATCTCTCCCGGATTGAACACATTGAGCGACAAAGCATTATTAGGCTGGTCTCCGGCGCGATAGGTTACAGGAATTCCCTCTTTCAGGCCCAATTCTTTGGCAGCCCATGCATTTACACGCCCCTGCTCGCCAAAAGTCGGTTTGATATCAGCTATCAGCGAACGGTCGAATCCATAATAATCCATCAGGAAGCCCGCGACATCATTTGCCTGAAAATCCCAGAACATCCCTTCGGACAAACCGGACACCGTGGTACAAATATCCCCCGTCAGTTTCATAGCGATATAATCGCCGGGCAGCATTATTTTATAAATACGTTCGTATACAGCAGGCTCATTCTCTTTAATCCATGCCAGTTTGGAAGCGGTAAAATTCCCCGGAGAGTTCAGCAGATGAGAAAGACATTGCGTTTCCCCCAATGCCTCAAACGCTTTCTGCCCGTATGGAACCGCCCGTGAGTCACACCATATAATAGCCGGACGTAATACATTTTGCCCTTTATCCACACAAACCAGTCCGTGCATCTGATAAGAGATACCGATAGCGGCAATTCCATCCGGACCGATCCCACTCCCGGCCATGACAGCCTGAGTTGACAATTTCAGATTTTCCCACCAATTTTGCGGATCCTGCTCAGCCCATCCGGGGCGGGCAGCCATAATAGCAGCCTCTGTTTTAGGGAAGAATGCAGAAGAAACACACTTTCCGGTCTCTGCATTTACCAAACTCGCCTTTACCGACGAACTGCCAATATCATAACCTAATAGGTACATTTAATTGAAAATTAAGAATTTTAAAATAATAGTCTCTGTCCCGATGCTTATCAGCATTATCCTTCCAAGGAAAGGCCGGTGAAGAATCCCAAAACATATACCGATTCCCCGAAACGACCAGGCGGAGTATTCTCACAGCAATCACAACAAGGCTAAAGTTATCTGTCTGTTATCACTTCGTTCCCGACTTATTATATATTGAACGGTCGAACTTATAGAAGCGTGCCGCCCTGTGGCATACACCTACCTGTTTTTCTTCCAAAGGTACTACATATGGCATCAACGCTATCTTCTTATGGAAGTTCCTTACGTCAAACACCTTATCATAAATCAACTGATAGACAGTCCGCAACTGGGCCGCCGTAAACTTCCGGGGAAGCAAGTCGAACATTGCGGAAGGAGCATATTCCACATAATGGCGTATATGCACCAATGCATCCTGCAAAATCTGGAAATGGTCGAACGCCAGGCTTTTCACCTCCGTCACAGGTGTCCAGCAAGCATCGTATTTATCAGACAGCTGTTCGAACCGTCTGTCAATCTTCACCAGTGTCAGGTAAGCGATAGTCACAATGCGGTCTATTTTCTTCTCGTCCAAACGATGAAAACGTTCCAGCCACAGCACATCCTTAGGGTTACGGGTACGGTCTTTCGATCCATACGCCTTAAACTGGGTAAGCTTAACATTCTTCAGGCCCGTCAACTCATTCAACACCCGCTTGGCCGCCTCATCCAGATCCTCATCGTCATAGATAAGGCTGCCCGGCAACTTCATGTTATTATATCCGTCCTCGGACTGTTTCCCCACCTGCCTTACCAACAGGACACGGAACTGCTCTCCATCAAACCCAATCAGCACACAGTCCACAGATACATGTAAATTAATCGTCTGGTTTATTTCCGACATAGTAATATGGCTTTTATCATTTCCGGCAGCAAAGATAAATACTATTTTTCGAATTACACAAAACAATATATTTATTTTTATTATGTTCCAAAACACTATTTTTCAATATAATAAATATCATCCATCATACAATATCACATCTTAATCTTATCATATACACTACAATATATAATGTACAGGAGTTGTCCCGTCTTCTTTTTTCCCTTTTTCCAAAGGGCTTTTATTCCATTCAACCCCCTATTTCAGACACTTGGTTAAGGAAAAGCAATCTTTACGCCAAAAAATTAATAGAATAAAGTTGTTTATTCACAATAATTTTCTTTACTTTTGCCCATTAAAATCTAAAGATTACTCTATGAGAAAGAAAATTTTGGTCTTGGACGACAAAATAGCAATTGCAAAAGTCCTTTCAATCTATCTGGCCAGTGATTATGATTGTATTTGGTTACCGAATGGCATCGAAGGGGTAAAATGGCTTCAGGAAGGTAACATACCAGATTTGATTATATCAGATATCCGTATGCCCGAAATGCGTGGAGACGAGTTTCTGGAATGGATAAAATCCAATCAGTTATTCAAACACATTCCGGTGGTTATGCTAAGCAGCGAAGACAGTACCACAGAACGCATCCGCCTGTTACAAGAAGGCGCGGAAGACTATATTGTCAAACCTTTCAATCCCATGGAGTTAAAAGTAAGAATTAAGAAAATCATTGAGTAAATCAGCATGACCTTTCTGCTTTATATAGGAAAGAACAAGGATTTTTTGCGCAAATTCAGCAAGCTCGAAAATGTCCAGATGATTTATGCCCAAAACTACCAGGATGCCATTACAATTTGTATCAGACTGAAAGTACGTGAGAACATCATTGTCCTTCACGAACAAGGGGAGATGAACGGAGATATTGAACAGATCGGTGCTTTCAGGAAAAAGTTCTATCAGGCATATGTCGTACTCATTACGGACAGGCTGACTCCCGAAGCCAGCAAAGTCTATCTGAACAGCGGAATAAACGATACCGTCAGTTTGAACATCACCACCGCCCGGTTAAGGCAGAAAATAGACATCATCAATAAACGGCAGGAACTGCTATATGCACATAACCGGAAGAAAAAAGACGTGAGGCATTTTATCCTTCCCCAATGGAAGCGCTGCTTCGATATTCTTTTCTCCGGTGCAGCGTTAATCTTCCTGTCCCCAGTCTTTCTGCTGATTGCCATAGCCATACGTATGGAAAGCAAAGGACCTGTTATTTACAAATCCAAACGGGTAGGAACGAATTATACCATTTTTAATTTCCTGAAATTCCGTTCCATGTATACGGACGCCGATAAAAAGCTGAAAGACCTTGCCGGTCAGAACCAGTACCAGCCGGAAGGCACTCCGGAGATTGCCAAAGATTTCTCGATGGAAGAATTAGGAGGACTGATGTTTGGAGATGACGGTGTTATAGATAATGGCGGAATGCTGGTTTCCGATGACTTCATCATTCCGGAAGAAGAGTTTATTTCCAGACAAAACGCACTGGATGAAAGTCCTTTCATAAAAATAGAAAAAGACCCGCGGGTTACCAAGGTAGGACGCGTTTTACGAAAATACAGCCTGGATGAGTTACCTCAACTGGTCAACATCTTGAAAGGCGACATGTCTGTGGTGGGGAACCGTCCTCTTCCACTCTATGAAGCCGAACGCCTGACAAACGATGAAAGTATCGAACGCTTCATGGCGCCTGCCGGGCTGACCGGCTTGTGGCAGGTGGAAAAACGGGGGGATGCCGGAAAATTATCCGCTAAAGAACGCAAAGAATTAGATTTGAAATACGGTAGAGAATTCTCCTTTTTCCTGGATATGAAAATCCTGTTCAAGACTTTGACAGCTTTTGTCCAAAAAGGAGATGTTTAAATAATTTGTTTTAGGAATAAAAAGGGGATTTATTATATGGGTAAAGTATGTCTTTTTGTCATCTGTATGTATTGTTCTATCCACCATTTAAGCGCACAACAGGAAGAGCAGCAAACACAACCGGTACAACAACCTCTTGTGACACAGGATGATATATTGGGGAATATGAATGTGGATTATGCAAAGATAAAGCTGCCTCCGTTAAGTGTCCTTTATGAGAATGCACGCAGCACCCCAAGCTTACAGATTTTAGAGAAGGAGAAACAGTTACAGAAAAAGTTACTATCGAAAGAGAAAAGGAACTGGCTGGGGTTTATCCATGCCGGCGGAAGTGCTTCTTACGGTATAGCAGACAATGTGGCCAGCAATACGGATGTCAACACCCCACTTATTTACAGGTATGTAGGTACAGAACAGACTTCGTGGAATGTGGGAGGCGGCATCAGTATTCCTTTTGAAAAGCTGTTCGACCTCCGGGGAGGAATCAAGCGCCAGCGAATCCAGGTGGATATTGCCGAGTTAAGAAAACAGGAAGCATACGAAACCCTTAAAATACAAATAGCTCATTTATATGTCCAGATTTTATCCAATATAGAAACATTGCAAAGATCAGCTGAAAATATAGCTTTATATAAAGGTGCATCGGCTGTTGCAGAACAGGAATATAGAAACAGACGTACCTCTATTCATGATGTGGCCAAGACTAAAGAACAGGAATTTGCCGCTAATCAAGACTTTGCCTTACTACGCTCTACTATTAACGACCAGCTGCTGACCCTTGAAATAATCTCCCACACCCCCATCCTGACCATACAAGGAGAAAAGGACGTTCAAGAAACAACGATACAGGAACAGGAAGAAAACAAGAGGCAAAGTAAGAAAAAAGACAAAAAGGAATAAGAAGCATGGAATTATTTAAATACATAGTCAAGTTTATCTACCGTATCCGTTGGTGGATGGTTATATTTCCATGTATAGCCGGTATCATAGCATGGTTTCTTACCAGAAATCTGGAAAAAACGTATGATGTGAAAACCACCATCTTTACAGGAATCATCTCCGGATACAACGTAGATGCCACCGATACCCGAAACGCCACCGTGCACATGAGTAATTTAATGAATATCATTACAACGGAACGCACACTGAAAATAGTATCTCTGAAACTGCTTGCCCGCTGTCTGGTCTATGGAGATGCCGAAAGAAACACCAGTTATATTTCAGCCATACATTACCAGCAGCTGGTTTCCGGTATTCCACGAGAGTTACAGGCATTGATAGACAAGCAAAACGAAGAGAAGACCTATCATAATCTGGTAGCTTTTGAACGCCCGTCCGTCAATAATTTCATCTACCAACTACTCAATTATACCCACCCTTATTTCAGCGTACCTCTACTCTCACAACATATAAAAGTAGCCAGGTTGGGAAACAGTGATATGATCGAGATTGCTTATAGTGCCAACGATCCGGGAATAGCTTATAACACACTTGAGATTCTGAATGAAGAGTTTGTCAAACAATACCATGAACTACGCTATGGAGAAACAAACAATGTGATCAAGTTCTTTCAAGAAGAACTGGCCAGATTGGGCAAAATGCTGACTGCCGCCGAGGATTCTTTAATCGAGTACAATATAGAAAACCGCATCATCAACTACGGAGAACAAACCAAACAGGTGGCAAGCATGGACGCTACTTACCGGATGATGGACAATGATTTGCTTGTCAATTATTCCACCAGTAAGGCGTTGATCGATTTCTATGAATATAAATTAGGTGATGTAGCCAAATTGATCCGTACCAACAATGAGTTTATGGACAAACTTCATCAAATGTCCCAATTGAACACCCAGATCTCGACCATGGAAATCACTCCGGACGAAAAGAACCGGAAAAAGCTGGAAGAACAAAAAAACATGTTAAGTAGTGCCGAACAAAACATCAACAATCTTGCCCTGAAACTAAGTGCCGAAGCCGCAAGTACAAACAATGTATCTTATGAGACACTCATCAGCCAATGGCTTGACCAAGTAGTTCTTGCCGAAAAGACTAAAGCCCAAATGGAAGCACGAGATATAATGAGAGAGAATTTAAATAAAGATTTCCTTTATTTCTCCCCCATCGGCGCTACCCTGGGCCGGAAAGAAAGGCATATCGGCTTTGTGGAAAGCAACTATATGTCTACCATGGGAGCCTTGAATGCAGCCATCTTGCGACAAAAGAACCTGGAAATGACCTCGGCTTCATTAAAAATCATGAATCCGCCCCTGTTTCCACTGACCTCCTCCCCCACCAATGCACGCATGATTATACTTGCATCCATACTGGGGACTTTACTTTTCATCATTGGCTATTTTCTGATTATAGAAATACTGGACCGTACCCTCAGAGACAAAATACGTGCAGAACGAATTACCGGAGGAACAGTTATCGGCGCATATCCTAGAGAAAGCAAGTTAAGATACAGACGTTATAATAAAGCCATAAACAAGATGGCCGTCAGGCAACTCAGCACCGCTTTACTGCCTCATCTAAATACACAGGAACAGCGGGTCATCAATCTGTTAAGTACAGAAGAGAAAGACGGAAAGACCCATGTCGCCCGCCTGATAGAGGAATATTGGAGCAGCATCGGCCTAAACGTCCGCCGCATTACATACGATGAAGATTTTCTAAGCGAAGACAGCCAATATGTACAGGCAAACAATTTGAAAGAACTATGTCCCGATCTGGAAAAGGATGAAATACTTCTAATCGAACACCCGGTCCTGAAAAGCAATCCTCTGCCTCCGGCTTTGTTAAATGAAGCATCCATCAATCTGCTGGTTGTCCGTGCCAACCGTACTTGGAAAAATACGGATCAGGCACTGTATGAGCATTTGTTACAAGTTAAACAAAAAGAAGTACCCCTCCTTTTCTATCTGACACAAGCAGACAGAAATACAGTGGAAGACTTTACAGGACAATTACCTCCTTACACGAACTTTAAGAATATGGAATACAGGCTGTTCCAACTCGGACTGACCGCCATTGAATACAAAGGAAAATAGATAATGATAGCAAAAGAAATAAATATAACCCATACAGGTCAAATTCTGGCCAGCTTCATTATCGGACTGTGCTTATGCCTATGGACAGCCCTCAACATGAAGCCCTCCATAGGAGTTGCAATAGGGTTCATACCTTTTGCCACGCTTTTTATCTTCATATGCATAAACAGACCCGTCATTCTGCTGGCCATCACCTTTATGCTGAATTACCTGATAATGGGAATTAACAGATATCATTCCATCCCTATTGCCATTACCAATATCTTTGATTTGCTCTACGGCATCATGTTGGCCCTTATTCTTCTGAAACAGTTGCAAAGCAATCATCATTTCAGGAAAATACTAAACGTCTATACCTGCATCACATTGGTCTGGCTGCTATATTGTATCATCAACATAGGTAATGGTATAACCGGTGAATTTTACATGGAAGCATGGCTTCGTATTTTAAGACCCTGGGCCTTATACCCTATTCTGACCTGTATTATTCTATCCATACACTGCAATCGCTACACTTTTATCCATTACTTTTTAATACTATGGGGTATCATGACCCTACTGGCTGCCGCAAAAGGATATTGGCAAAAGAACAAAGGTTTTGACAGTACCGAGCTAAGCTGGTTGTGGGCCTACGGAGCACGTACCCATTTTATCCATTCCGGCATCCGCTATTTCTCATTTTTCACTGACGCGGGTCTTTTCGGTGCCAGCATGGGATTATCCTGCACTGTTTTCACGCTTACTTTTTTCTATACAAAGAACCTATTTCTCAGACTCTTCTATTTAATAGTGGGTATGGCAGGATTTTATGGTCTGTTAATATCGGGAACCCGATCGGCCATAGCTGTACCCATTGCAGGGCTGGGGCTCTTTCTGTTCCTGTCTAAAAGTTGGAAAATAGGCATCATCTCCTTTATCCTGCTTGCCGGAGGGATAGGAATGCTGAAATATACCAAGATCGGAGAGAACAATAAATTGATCCGTCGTATGCGTACTGTCTTTGACACAGAGGATCAATCGATGATGGCTCGTTTCGAGAACCAGAAAGCACTGAATGCCTACATGGATGAAATGCCCTTCGGCATAGGCATGGGAGCCATAGACGGGGTAGTTCCTCCCCATAACAAATATTATTTCGTTTCCATCTGTCCTTCAGACTCCAGTCTGGTAGATGTATGGAAACAGATGGGAATAGTGGGACTGTGTGTGTTTTTGGGTATGCATGCCATTCTATTTCTATCGGGCTCCTACATCCTTTTATTCAAAATCCGAAATCCGGAAATCCGGGGACCGCTGACAGGTATGTTATGCGGTTGTGCAGGCATACTGGTAGCTTCTTACGCCAATATGGTTTATTTCCAGTTTCCTAACGGAATCTTGATTTATTCTTGTTTCACCTTTGTTTTTTTAGGACCTTATTTAGATAAACAATACTCAGAAATACATGGACTACCGACAGCCTGACCTATCCGTCATCACCGTGAACTATAACGGTTTTCACGACACCTGCGAATTCATTGACTCGTGGGCAGCCACTGTATTCTCTGTCAGTTATGAAATGATAGTCATTGACAATGGTTCCACTGCCAATGAAGCCGCCTTGCTACAAAAAACATATCCTTTTATCCAAGCCGTACGCAGTGAGCGGAACTTAGGATTCGCCGGAGGTAACAATCTGGGTATAAACCTTGCAAAAGGAAAATACCTGTTCTTGCTGAACAATGATGTTTGTATGGTCAAAGATGCCATACCCTTGTTGATAAAACGCCTTCTGTCCTCCGACAAGATAGCAGGTGTCTCCCCGTTAATCCGTGATTATGCAGAACCGCACGCCATACAATTTGCAGGATACACCCAACTTTCGCCCATTACCTTAAGAAACAGAGCCATAGGCAAAGGGAAAATAAATAAAGACCACTACCCCGCCCAAAAAACGCCTTATCTGCATGGTGCCGCCATGTTACTGAAAAAAACAATAATAGACAAGCTTAGCCTGATGCCCGAAGAATATTTTCTATATTATGAGGAACTGGACTGGTGCACCTATATCAATAGGGAAGGCTACGAACTATGGTACGATCCCGCTTGCGAAATATGGCACAAGGACAGCAGCTCCACCGGAAAAGAAAGTCCGTTGAAATACTATTACCTGAGCAGAAACAGATTACTATATGCCTACCGCAATCTCTTTGACTGGAAACTTCCGGTTTCCATCTTATACCAGACAATGATTGTATGTCCCAAAAACATACTGACCGCCTTGGGAAAAGGAAAGAAAGCCATAGCCAAAGCACATTGGGAGGGAACAAAAGCATTTTTCAAACTTAGAAACAAAGACAAACAGCCATGATATTTCTAGCATACATAGAACTACTACTTTTCGCGATATGTGCCTTTACTGTTTTTTACCTGCTGGTGTACGCCATAGCGGCAACAGGCAACCGCACCGACAAATATTCCGAATCAAGAGTAAAACACCGTTTCGCCATTCTGATACCGGCCTATCAGGACGATGACTACATACCCTATACCGTCAAATCATTTCTGCAACAAGAATATCCTATAGACTGCTATGACATTATCGTCATTTCAGACCACCTGAAGCCGGAAACAAACAGACAGCTGGCACAATATCCCATCACCCTGTTGCAAGCCAGATTCAAGAAAAGTTCAAAAATGAAATCTGTCAAAGCTGCCATGTCACAATTACAAGAAGGACAATACGATATCGTTTTAATCATGAATGCGGACAATGTAGTGGACACCAACTTTCTTGAAGTTGTCAACAATACGTATGCCAGCGGCTCCAATGCCATCCAAACCCATCGCATCTATCAGGAAAGACCCAGCAATGTCAGCATATTGAATGCCATCACCGACGAGATAAACAATTCCATTCTTCGTGCGGGGCATGTCAATTTGGGACTTTCAGCTTCGCTGAACGGCTCCGGAACCGCAATAGACTTCACTTGGTTCAAAGAAAACATCCGTCATTTAAAAGACGATGACGATGAAAAAGTCATCGAATCCCTGCTGCTCCGCGAACGGATATATGTGGAATATTTAAATAATACCCATGTATATGCCTTGAAGAATAGTGGAAAGAAAAAATTCTATACCCAACATAGCACTTGGATTAAAACCCAATATTATTCCCTGTTCACCAATATCGGTAATCTGCCCAGCGCCATTTTAAGTGGAAAATTTGATTATGCCGACCGTATTCTGCAATGGTTCATTTTCCCTCGCACCATCCTGCTAGGTATCCTCCTCCTGTTCAGTTTCCTGTCCGTATACTTCCACTGGAGCGCCTGCCTAAAATGGTGGGGATTATTACTCACTTTCTTATTGACTATGGCAATAGCCACTCCAAACTACTTGGTGGACAGCAAATTCAACAAAGCCATGAAAGCTATCCCCTTTCTGGCGGCAGGCATGATATTCAATATGCTTTTAAGAAAGAAAAAATAAAAGCCCCATGCTATCGGAAATTATACATATCATGGAATATACGCTATATATCTACCTTTCCGTCAGTGTGGGGTATATAGTCCTGTTTTCTGCCGCCTCTCATTTCTTCAAACAAAAGAAATATCCCGCGACTACTGTCCGGCAACGTTTTATCATCCTTGTTCCCGCCTATAAAGAGGATGCGGTCATTCACGCCTGCGTCACTTCCGTTCTGCGCCAAACTTATCCGGCAGAGCTTTACGACCTGATAGTCATATCCGACCACATGCGTCCCGAAACCAATGCCTCACTGCGCAAAGAACGCATCGGCTTGATAGAACTGCATGAAAAGGAAAGTTCCAAGGCAAAAGCCCTGCGCATTGCAGCAGAGACCATCACAGACCAGCCATACGATTATGTCCTCATACTGGATGCCGATAATCTGATCTCACCCTGTTATCTTCAAGAACTGAATAAGGCAGTTTCACAGGGTATAAAAGCCATACAGACACACCGCAAAGCCAAAAATATGAATACAGACATAGCCCTATTGGATGCCGCCATCGAAGAGATGAACAATTCCATCTTCCGCAAGGGACACATCCGGCTGGGATTTTCATCTGCCCTTACCGGCTCCGGAATGGCTTTCGATTTCCGATGGTTTGTCCGGAACATCATCCATACCCATAGTACGGGCGAAGACAAAGAACTGGAAGAACTCCTGCTCCGTCAAGGCATTCACATTGAATATATAGACACCCTAGAAACATTGGACGAAAAAGTCCGGCAACCGGATGCCTTGCGTAACCAGCGCCGCCGCTGGATAGCCACCCAGCTTTTCCTTGCATTAAAAATGGGACGTAACCTCCCCACAGCCTTACTGAACGGAAACGGAGATTATCTGCTGAAAACCCTCCAAGCCTTTATCGCCCCCCGCAGCATTCTGTTGGCGCTCATCGGATTCTTTTCATGTGTTCTCTGCATTTTCTCTCCGGCTTCTTCCATAAAGTGGTGGATTTTGCTTATCTTGCTGAACGGTGCGTTATACCTGGCCATTCCGTCCAATATGAGATATAAATACATGAGCAGAATCCTCAGGCAGACACCTTATTTTGTAATCATTATGCTTCTCAACTTGTTTCACTTGAAAGGAATGGCACAGAAGTTCAACCATACACAGCATGGATAGAATTATGAATATAAAAGAGTACTTACAGCAACACCCGCAATGGAAAAAACGGATACACGGTTTCATCATGCATCCGGTAAAGACACGCCCCTATTGGTGGATACGCGTATGGCAGCCTTTCTACATAAAAAAAGGCCGGGGCTCAGTCATTTATTCCAGTGTACGGAAAGACCTTCCACCGTTCCACCTGTTCCAGATGGGAAAATATTCGGTAGTGGAAGATTTCTCCTGCTTGAACAATGCCGTAGGCGACATCGTAATCGGCGATTATTGCCGGATAGGACTCGGCAATACGGTCATCGGTCCCATCCGGATAGACAACGGGGTCAATATTTCACAAAACGTAGTCCTGATAGGATTAGATCACAATTACCAGGATATCACTCAAGGCATCATCGAACAAGGTATCACCACTTCTCCTATCCACATCGGAGAACATACCATCATAGGAGCCAACGTGATTGTACTGCCCGGAATCACCATCGGCAAACATTGTTTTATCGGTGCCGGGTGTGTGGTTACCCAAAACATACCCGACTTTTGTGTCACGGTAGGAAATCCCGCACGCATTATCAAACGCTATAACCCTCAATCACAAACATGGGAAAAAATATAAAAATATTAGTATGTGCCCATAAGGACAGCCGGCTACCACAGCATGAGTACTTCTGTCCCATACAGGTGGGGGCCTCCCTAACCAGTGCCCGATTCTTCCCTGTACTAGATAACACAGGAGATAATATATCCGATAGGAATCCTCACTTTTGTGAACTAACCGCCCATTATTGGGCTTGGAAAAATCTAAAGTGTGACATTATAGGGCTCAATCATTACAGGCGCTTCTTTGATTTTCATCGCCCGTTTCCGGCTTTTTCACCAGACAGGAGTTTCATCAACATAGATTCATTTCTAAAAGAAACTTACCGATTTCCTGATTTAGAAACCTTATTAAATGATTATGACATCATCCTCTCTCCCAAGCGTCATTATCCCTATAACGTCGCTACACAATACGCCATATTCCATCTAGTCAATGACCTCAATTTGCTGAAAGAAGTCATTCAACACCTCACACCCGAATATGCTGAAGCTTTTCATACATTCATGTATCACTGCAATGCCTATTCCGGATATAATATGTTCATCACCGGACGGAAACATTTTGACGAATACTCCCAGTGGCTATTCAGCGTATTGTTTGAATTAGAAAAACGGGTAAAACTGTCCGCCTATCCGGATCAGGCACGTCTGTTCGGCTATTTATCAGAAAGATTGATCAATGTCTATTGCATAAGGCACCGGTTAAAGATAAAGTATGTTCCCGTCATCATGCCCTTGGAAGAAACGTTTCAGAATCCGAGCAACCTGCTTTATACGCTTCGCCGACTAAAGAATGATCTTATTTATAAACTCACAGAATTATAAGTTATGCCGTTGGTTTCTGTCATCATCCCTATATACAATACAGAAAAATTCCTGCCTTTGTGTATCAACAGCGTCTTAAACCAGACACTGACAGACATTGAAGTACTGCTGGTTAATGACGGAAGTACGGACGGAAGCGGGAAAATATGTGACGAATACGCCTGCAAGGACCAACGAATACAGGTAATACACACTCTGAACCAAGGAGTCAGCCATGCACGAAACCAAGGACTGGAAACCGCAAAAGGAGAATATATAGCTTTCATGGATAGCGACGACTGGATAGAAACGGATATGATAGCCACTCTTTATCAACTTATCCGGACAAACGAAGCCGGTCTGGCTACTTGCGGATATATCATTGAAAATGAAGATGGTCGTCCGATTTACCACATCAACGAAGTGAAATCCGGCAAATTAACCCAGTGGGAGGCCATTCACTCCCTGTTTAACGACAGGCATTACAAATACAAAGGAAACTTATGGGATAAATTATATCATAAAGAAATCATTGACAAACATCACCTAAAATTCAATGAACATATTTATTATAATGAAGACAGGCTCTTTATTTTTCAATACCTGAGCCACTGCCAATCAGCCGCATACACCACTTCCCCCTATTATCACTATGTCACAAGAAAATCAAGCGCCATGAACCTGTCGCAAAAAAACTACACCCCCAAACTGTGCACTTTCATGGATGCATTCGACCTGATGACTTCACTTTCGGCCACATTCCCCACCTATATTCTACGTGCTTTGTCGGCCGATTACATAAAAAGTTCGTTCTTGTTCTATACCCAACACTCACGGGAAATCCCCTTCAATGAATTATGGGACAGAATGCTAAGAATCAGAAAAAACAATTATATACATCTTCCACTTTCTCTAAAAATAAAGTATGCGCTATATGGCATCAGACTTATCCTGCGGGCATGGCTCAAGTGAAAAGACCAATTTACTGCTTACTTAACACGCACCCGTTTTATCTTTCCATGCACCCACAACAAGGCACAGACCAATTTGTATGCCATCTGATGAAGGCCCGCAGTTTTATTCAGTTCGGGAATCAGTTCCAATAAAGGAGATTCCACCTTTTCCAGTCTTATATAATCCTTCATCATTCTATCCGGAAACAGTTCCTTATACACCCGCTTTCTTTCCATATCTCTTGTTCCGGTATCCGTTTCACTGACCCCTCCGGGTACAAACCTACAAACGATGGAACGAATATTGCGGAACGTCGCATTGTTGAATATCAAGGTCTGAATATAAAATTTCCAATCGGATACAATCTTATAACTCTCGTCATACCTGTTTTCATCAAAAAGTTCTTTACGGAAGAATGAAGCCTGATGCAATACAGTTCCCCGAATCAAATCCATCAGCGTTATATCCTCCTTATGAAATCCCCACACCTCTGTGCCATGCACTATTTTTCCAACAACAATATCGCTGTCCAATGAAGGTGCCACCTCCTGCAACACACCATTGTTATAAAATTCATCACCGGAATTCATAAAGTTCAAATACTCTCCATGCGCCTGTAAAACTCCTTTATTCATGGCATGATAAATACCCTTGTCCGGCTCCGATACCCAATAGTCCACTTTACCGGCATACTCTTTTATCACTTCAATACTTCCATCCGTAGACCCTCCGTCAATAATAATATACTCAAAATCCCTAAAAGACTGGCCGACCACACTTTCTATGGTTTTCCTCAACCCTTCTTTATTATTATAATTAATGGTTATAATCGAAAATTTTCTTTGTGACATAATTTTCCGCTTTTTACAATCTAAAGTTTCCATTCGTCATCCAGACTGAGCGATTTCTCAAATCCGACATACAGAGGCACAATCCGGCTGACATTCGAAGTATAAGTACCGATAAAAAATGAAGAATGGATCAGAATATCCATATCCAACAGCATATTCAACGTATCTATATATCTACTTTTTTTATCCTTTGTATTAAACAAAGACTCGTCAAATCCTGTTTGTGTCACAGCTGTGTTCCAGTAAACATTAAATCCTTCGGCAACCAGTACGGATTTCAACTTATCCGTCACAGAACCATCATCCGTAGCTATAAACACATTACGGCTGATATGCTTCTTCCCTTTAACAGCATCAATATAAAGAGACAAACCAAGTTCCTTCATCTCACGGGAAACTATCTTATCTCCCCGCCTTATATGTACCGCTATGTAATCTACCGGCAAATTCATCTCGCTTTTCCTTTTTTCTATATAGCCGGTTGTCTTTTCATTAAATTTTAATATTTTCCGCAAGGCAGAACCATAATCATTTCTGATATCTTCCAGTTTCTCCAGAAAATCCTCCGATCTCATTTTTAGAAAGACCTCATTCCCTAGTTCCGTTTCCGGATGAAATAACAGATATATCCTATTCATTATATAGAAAATATAATACCGGAAAAAAGCGGACGGATTATAATAGATATTTCCCCACCAAGGTTTCCCCTTTTTATAAACAATATATTGCGAACACATCACCCCGTTACAGTTTGGCAAGACCGATTCGAAATAATCACTCCAGCCTTTCTCTACCCTTGCATTCCAGTTCCTTGTATTGACAGTCAGCTCTTCCTGATTATAGTCCGCATAGACCAATGCCAAAGCAAGGTTAGACAACTCTGAGAACAACCCTCTTCCAGTCAAACTATATACGATTCTTTTTTTCTCCATCTCCATAATAGAACATAATGATCAAACTTTTATATCCTCCAATCCGATAAAGCCGTTGGACGTTTGTGTCAGTGCATGCCCGAATCCACTTTGAAACCCCTCACATTCCAGCAAACAGCAACGAACTGCTTTCAAA
This sequence comes from Phocaeicola sp. RTP21359st1_B8_RTP21360_211022, assembly GCF_040911965.1. NCBI lineage: Bacteria > Pseudomonadati > Bacteroidota > Bacteroidia > Bacteroidales > Bacteroidaceae > Phocaeicola > Phocaeicola sp. RTP21359st1_B8_RTP21360_211022. The sequence continues at coordinate 47,737 of NZ_JBDFXP010000019.1, read as the reverse complement.
TAATATTCCACCATAGGATGATGTATAAACAAATCTGCCTGCAGGACACCTTTACTCAGCACAGGCGGAAGCTCTATACGCCTCTCGATGCAAAAATCCCCTTTAGGTAAATGACTGATACTCCCGTAATAATGTCCCGGAGCATAAGTAGCATAAGGCACTTCCGTCCTGCTCTTCAAAACCAGCATTACATCATACATCATATCCTCTTCAGAATATCCCTGTATTTTCACAGTCAGAAAATTCTGACCTCCATGAATAGTGGAAGAGGCACATTCCGTTCCGTTTATCTCAATGCAATCTATATGAAGCGTATTTTTCGTCCAACCCACATAATCTATAATTTTACTTTTCCGGACCGTCCCTTTCTCTTTCAAGTAATAATCGATGGCAGAATGAACCGTCCCTTGATAAACCGCGGTACCATTTTCCAAGCATATTCCTTTTGTACACAAACTTCTTACCGCTGCCATGTTATGACTGACAAACAAGACTGTCCGTCCCTCTCCTTTCGACACATCCTGCATCTTGCCAATAGCCTTCTTTTGGAATTCCGCATCTCCCACTGCCAACACCTCGTCCACCACCAGAATTTCCGGCTCCAGATGGGCGGCGATAGCAAATCCCAACCGCACGGTCATACCCGAAGAATAACGTTTCACTGGAGTATCGATATATTTCTCCACACCGGCGAAAGCCACAATCTCATCCAACTTGCGGGTAATCTCCGCCTTGGTCATCCCCATGATGGAACCATTCATATAAATATTCTCCCGTCCTGTCATTTCGGGATGAAAGCCTGTACCCACTTCCAGCAAAGAGGCAATACGCCCCCGTGCACGGATACAACCGGCAGTAGGAGAAGTCACCCGCGAAAGGATTTTCAACAAAGTGGACTTTCCCGCACCGTTCTTACCTATAATACCCAGCACTTCACCTTCCTCCACATGGAAATTAATATCTTTCAACGCCCATACAAAATCTCCCGTCGCTTTCTTGGAACGGTCATTCTCTTCCCCGATTCTGAGATACGGGTCCTCCTTTCCACGGATCCGCGCCCACCAACGATTCAAATCACGGCTCAGCGTGCCGGTTCCGATGCTTCCCAATGCATATTGCTTGCTGATATTCTGAAACTCTATCGCTATTTTTCCCATTCTGTCCCTTCTTTTAAATCACATCCATGAAACTACGTTGCACTCTATTAAAAGTCACCATCCCCCAAAGCATTATCACCACTGTAAACACCAACGTGTAGCCTAAGTGGAACCAACTGAAAGTCCCCACCCCCAAGAATCCGAATTTAAATGTTTCGATAAGGGAAGTCAGCGGGTTCGCCACAATGATCCACATATACTGCTCATGACTCTGCCTCATCACGGACAAAGGGTAAATAACCGGAGTGGCATACATCCACAACTGTACCCCGAAAGTAATCAAGAAACGCAAGTCACGGTACTTGGTCGTCAAGGAGGATATCAATAATCCGAACCCCAAACCAAGTCCTGCCAACATGAGCAGCAGCAAGGGAGCCAACCAAGCATATCCGTTGACCATCAACGAATATCCGTTGCACAAATAGTAAATATAAATTAAAACGAACAATCCGAACTGAATGCCCATCTTTATCATGCAAGATATAACGATGGACAAGGGTACCACCAGACGAGGGAAATATACTTTTCCAAATACATTCTGATTGGCGTTGAACGTATCCGAACAGCGGCTTAAACACTCCGAGAAATAATTCCAGCAAAGTAAGCCCGCCATATAAAACAGCGGTTGGGGAAGTCCGTCGGTAGGAATACCGGCAATACCGCCAAAAACAAACATGAACATGACGGTAGTAAGCAGTGGCTGGATAACAAACCATAACGGTCCTAAAACAGTCTGTTTATAAAAAGTGACGATATCCCGTCTGATATACATTACCAGCAAATCCCTATAGAGCCATACCTCTTCCAGATCCAACCGGAACAAACCGGACCGAGGCTTGATCACAATATCCCATTTTTCCTGTTCATCTTGTACCATACACTACTTTTTTTAGTAAATTATTCCAACTGTCACATACCTTCTCTATATGAAATGTATCAGCATACTCCACCGCCTTATTTCCCATCCATTCCCAATCCGTCCGATCAGCCATATACGACATACAACCGGCCAGCTGAGCTATATTCCCTGTTTCAAAAAGAACGGCCATATCTTTGTCTTTCAACAACTCGCGCGTTATCGGTAAATCAGATGCAATAACAGGTAACCCGTGCGCCATAGCCTCTATCATCACCAGGCCGAATCCCTCCCAACGGGAACTCAGCACATACATACTGGAATGTGCATAATACTCCTGCACCTCTTTCGTGAAAGGATGCAGCGCGATGCTCTTTTCCAATTCATATTCATTGATCAATGAACGGTAAAGCGCTTCCTCAGGACCCTCCCCCACAATTTCCAGTGTCCAGTCCGGATGAGTTTTCACAAAAACAGAAAAAGCTTTTATTAAAATATCAAATCCTTTATGTCCGAATGAAAAACGACCGACCGCCAAAATCCTTCTATATTCCTTCTTTCCCCGACCTTTAGGCAGTACAGTCAGAGGATTGTATATCACCTCGCAGCACAGGTTCATTTTCCGAAAGAAACAACCGGCATCTGCATGACTTAAAACCACCCTCTCGTCCAATTTCCCCATCTGGACTTGAAAAAAGCAATCCAATCCCGGCAAATAGGGAGTTTCTTTCTCAAAGAATGCTTCATAAGAATTATGCAGCCACCCAACAGTCTTTGTCCGGATCCGGCTCTTTACAGCAGAGAGGTGCAGAGCCATAAAAGCATGTACCCCGATGACTACATCACATTGCCGGGCATTTATTTTCCTTGCCAATGTCCGTTTATAAGAAGAAGGGAAAAAACTGGCAGCATACCATGCTGAAGTCTGCCGGGTATGAGGCAGTCCATGTTTATATAAGAAACTATAGCCTTTACATAACAAACGTTCAATAAAAGAAGAAGCGGAATAAGAGAAATAATCAAACAGCACGGTACTTTCGGCATATCCGTACATCGACAAGTCCGTACAAGTATCCGTAGTCAGTATCGTGACTTCATGTTTCCCAGACAAGGCCTTGGCTATTTCAGCCAACACACGCTGTACTCCACCGAAACTGAAGACAGTATCACAATAAAATAATATTCTCATGGAATTTAGATTACACTCTTTCTTCGCAAAGATACAATAAAGAAATGAAAATAAATGCGGAATGAAGAAAGAATATCATATAATACAAAGCAGGTATCTGCGGCACGTACATACGTATAGAGCGGCACGTACATATGTGAAATCCTGCTCCCCCAAAAACAACAGGTCAAATAAAAAAAAGACCTTGTTCTTTTTTAAAAAGATGGCGAGCTTTTTTAAAAACCTCCTGATCTTTTTACTGCCATCGGAAATTTGCCATATTCCATAGAGGTATCCCCCCTTCAGACACACTTTTTGCAAAGAAAAAGCCTGAGAACATCCTACTTCATATTAAATCGGAACAACTTATAAAAAAGGATATATTACTGATAACAAATAGATTATATGAAATTCTGCTCCAAAAAACAGTGAGGGCATGAGAGCATAAGTGAGAGCTACAATTTTTACCATCACTATACAAATAGTTCATAAACAACCAGTTGTGCACACAGTGAGAGCATGAGGGCATTATCACCCCGAACTTCCAGTGAAAGCTTCTCATACTCATCGAGATATTATCAAGATAATGCATGATGCTGAATATAAATCAATATCTTTGCAAAAAGAAGAAGAATGACAAAGAACACAAGTTACCATTACAGCATCATTATTCCGCACAAGAATACCCCCCGTCTTCTGGAACGCTGTCTGTACTCAATTCCCACTTGGGATGAAATTCAAATCATTATCATTGATGACAACAGCAATTCCGAATCTGTCGATTTTTCTCATTTTCCGGGAAACGGCAGAAAAAATACGGAAGTCCTGTTCACTAAGGAGGGAAAAGGGGCAGGATACGCACGGAACATAGGACTCTCCCACGCCCGTGGCAAATGGATTATCTTTGCAGATGCAGACGATTTCTTTACAGCCGATTGTTTTACTATCTTAAACGAATACATGGACAGCCCCCATGAAGTCATCTATTTCAATGTACGTTTTGTCATGTCCGACAATCCGTCCCAAGAAAGCCGACGCGGAACTTACTATACCAACTTCTTCAATGATGTAAACCCGGAAAACAAACTGCGATACCAATCTCAAGTTCCTTGGGGCAAAATGATAAGGCGCAGCTTCCTGTCAACATTCCACATTCAATTCGATGAAACAAGAATAGCCAACGATGTGTATTTTTCATGCCTTGTCGGTATATATGCCCCCAAAGCAACCACAGACAGAAGAATCATTTATTATTGTACCGAATCCGGCCAGTCCCTTGCTATGTCCAAACAAGACCGCGAGAGTTTAATCATACGGTTTAACGCAAGCATGAAATGCAACAGACTGTTGCGACAAGAAAAAATCCACTATTACCTGTCACCACTTCCGTGGTGTATCCCTTCGGCAAAAATAAAAGAATGGCTCCCCGCCAAATACTTTTTTGAATACCTGTTTTTCTTCCGCCTGCAAGCATTCAAAGAATTATATTATGCTTTTTCCGCTATCCTGTCACATATGAATGAGCCGGCCACAAAAGAAACCGACAACCAATGTAACAAAAAGACTACCAACCTAAGGGAATAATATTCATTACACAAGAAGATTCAGCGGTACAACCTTCCCCATATCTTATAATACAATTTGATCAGATTAGCGTATTTATACAATATGTGATGTCTGTAAATCCCCCAATTCAAAAGCAGAGAAAAAGGATAGAACAAATTCAATTCGTACAAAACCTCCATAGGCCGGAACTCTCTGCAATGCTTCCTTATCAGATTTCTTTTAAACTTATCTATCGCATCATTACTTTCCCTTGTAACCCCTATTACAGCAGCATTATACACCACCGGCATCAACTTGTTCAAAATGAAACAGATATTTTCAGCATACAATTCCTGTTCCATGTGCTCATTAAAAACAGTCAAGATAAAAATAAAATCCTTTGCCGGCTTGTCAAAGTCCGTTTTCGCCTTATTCATGGTTGAGAAAGGATTTGAACGCCTGTAGAAATAAGTAAAAGAATTGACGGAAGCAAACGTTTCCACCTTTTTATACAGAAAATAGCACCACAAAAAGTCCTCAAACAAAATGCCCGACCTGAAATAAATGGCATTCTCTGTCAGCACCTCCTTTCTAATCAATCTGTTGACCGGAGTGGATATTATTTTCGAATCCAGAAACAACTTGTTGATACGTATCCGTCCTTCCGTATATCTTTGCAAATCACTGTTTTTGTTTTCCATCCCTTCTGAATAAGAATCCCCCTGCACCAAGTCAATCCCCGGATGTCTTTTCGTTTCCTCCCATAATTTCTCCAGACAATTCTCATAAAGCATATCATCCGAATCTATAAAAAAAAGATAACCACCCCGGGATAGTTCTATTCCCTTGTTCCTTGCCGCAGAGACTCCTTCATTCCTCTCATTTCTCACGATCCTAAAACTGATGTTCCCTTTATATCCGGCCAGCTTTTCCTCTATCAGGCGCATACTGTTATCCGGAGAGCAATCATCAATGATGATACACTCAAAACAATCAAAAGTTTGGTTGATTATGGAATCAAGACATTCTGATACGTATTTTTCCACCTTGTAAACCGGCATCACCACCGTTATCTCTTTCATCATTATCTGCTAATCATTATAAAATGCAATATTCGCAAAAACAAATGATACTCACAACATTCCAAAGACTTTAATTACTAAATAGCCCCATCTTCATCCATTGAAACCCACTTTTTACTCCGAATACAGCCGACATTCCATAAAAAAACGGATATGGACAGGAATTTCAACAACTTCTTATTGGATATATAAAAAGAATACACTATTTTTACGGAAAAACAAACCAGGGGAATGAAAATAGTATATGTATACGACTCCATAGCCCGTATAGGAGGCATGGAACGGATTTTAACGGATAAGATGAATTACTTGGTCGAAATTTATGGGCACGAGGTCTATCTTATCACTTCTTCCCAAGGCAATCATCCTTTTTCTTTCCCGTTATCCCACAAAGTGGAACATATCGATCTGGATACAAAGTTTCATTTGCAATACCAGCATCCGCTTCTCGAACAATTGAGAGTGGGATGGACTTTGAACCATAAATTCGAACAAAAATTAAAAAAAGAGATCAAGCTCATCAATCCCGATATCATATCAGGAAATACCAGTTTCAAAGCGGATTTGATCTGTAAATTAGACTGCAAGGCAAAGAAAATCATTGAATCGCATTGCGCCAAAATATACACCCGGATACCTGCAAACCGCAAAAAGAGTTTTTTTAAAGATATAAAAGACAGATACGTCAGCTACCAATGTTTCCGTGATGTAAAACGATACAGCGATGCTATAGTCACACTGACACAAGGAGATGCCGCCATGTGGGGACAACATCCGAATATACATATCATTCCGAACACCACCTCTATTGATATACAAACAATCAGCTCCTGTGAGGCTCCCCGTGTAATAGCGGCAGGCAGACTGACCTGGCAAAAAGGATTCGACAGACTGGTTGACGCATGGAATATCGTGCAGAAACACCACCCCGACTGGATACTGGATATATTTGGTGAAGGATTTTATAAGGATAGCTTAACCCGGCAGATTAAAGACAGAAAGCTGGAATACTCCATCACAATTTATCCTTTTACACAAAACATAACGCAAGAATACCTGAACAGTTCCATTCTGGCCCTAAGCTCCAATTACGAAGGTTTTGGACTGGTCTTGATCGAAGCCATGAGTCTGGGTGTTCCTTGTGTTTCTTTCGACTGTCCTTTCGGTCCATCGGAAATCATCAGAAACCAGGAAGACGGACTCCTCGTCAAAAACGGAGATATACAAGGATTTGCCAACGCTCTTTGCCACTTGATAGAACATGAAGCAGAAAGAAAAGCTTTTGGCAAAAGAGCTAAACAAAATATAACACGCTACTCACTCCGAAACATCATGCCGCAATGGGAAATGTTGTTTCATAAACTGACTGAAAAATGACCATCGTTTATCTATACACAGCACTATGCACCGTGGGAGGCGCAGACCGGAGCATCATCCAAAAAGCGAACTATCTGGCTGACGAAATGCATCAGGATGTATTTATTATCACAGATTCACAAAAAGAACGCCCGCCCGTTTTCCCGATATCTCCCAGAATCAGGCACATTGACATAGGAATTGATTTTGACAGACAATATCATCACAACCTGTTAGTAAGAGGATATTATTATTTTACCCTGATGCACCTGTACAGAAAGAAGCTGGAGTATTGGCTGAAAACCTTGAAACCGGATATTGTCATCAGCACATTGGGCCGAGAATTGGATTTTCTGACACAACTGGATGATGGAAGCGTAAAAATAGGAGAATCCCATATAGCCAAACCATACACTCGTAACCTGCATCTGATGGAACAACGGGGATTCCCATACAAGCAAATCGCACGGCATTGGAGAAAGAAACAGGAGGAGGCTGTAAAAAAACTGGATGCGCTGGTTGTTCTGACACAACATGATGCGGATAATTGGAAAGAAGTGAAGAAGGCTTGTGTCATACCGAACTTCTTACCTTTCTCACCCGAAAAAGGGAGTTCCTGCCTGGAGAAAAGAATCATCAGCATAGGAAGATACAGCGAACAGAAGGGGTATGACCGCCTGATTGAAGCCTGGATCAAAGTCAATCGGAAGCATCCCGACTGGCATATCCGCATTTACGGAGAAGGACAGGATAGGAACAGCCTGCAAGAGCTTATTGAAAAGCATCATATAGAAAACAGTTTTTCACTATGCCCTCCGACAAAAAGCATTCAAGAAAAATATCTGGAAAGTTCCATATACGTCATGAGTTCACGATTTGAAGGATTACCGATGGCACTTCTGGAAGCGATGGCATGTGGTGTTCCCTGCATTTCATTCGACTGCCCGTACGGACCTGCCGAGATTATCACTCCGGAAGAAGACGGAATACTGGTGAAGAACGGAAACACGGACGAACTGGCTGACGCGATATGCCGGCTGATAGAGGATACGGACAAACGCATACGGATGGGAAAGCAGGCCCAAAAGAATATCCAACGTTATTCACGCGAAGAAGTGATGAAACTGTGGGATGAACTATTCAACACCTTAACAACTGCCCGACCATGAATATCATCTACCTCCTTTTCCACGGACTATCCCCTTACAGCGGCATTAGTAAAAAGATCTTGCATCAGGTTAAAGGCTTTGAAGCATGTGGACACCGGGTAAGTTTATGCACATACAGCATAGCAGATAACGGCCACCGGGTAAGGATGATAAACAATGAAATAATAGAAGACTACGGAACAGGCAAACCGGCTGCGGCGAAAAGAAGAGTTTCCTACCAATGCATATACCGCTATGCTGTAACACATCAAGTGGAATTAATCTATGTACGCTCTTTCCATAATGCAAATCCGTTCACTATCCGGCTGTTCAGCAAACTGAGGAAAGCCGGAATTAAAATAGCGATGGAAATACCTACCTATCCTTACGACAGCGAATACGCCGGTTTTCCACTGGTCACACGCCTGGGGATACAAGTGGATAAAGTATTCCGAAAGACATTGGCAAAACACGTGAACGCCATCGTCACTTTCTCAGACTATCACTGTATATTCGGCCAACGTACCATTCAGATATCCAATGGAGTTGACTTTGATTCCATTCCGCTGAAAAAGACGGTTTCTAAAAATACCTCCGTCATTCATCTACTAGGAGTGGCCGAAGTACATTATTGGCACGGTTACGACCGTCTGATAGAGGGTTTGGGCAAATATTACCAAGACCCGGCAAACACAACCGTATTTTTCCACATCGCAGGAGGTATATGGAAATCCGAAATGCATGATTCACAACACGCTCCCGGATTTTATGAACTTATCAACAAATATCATATAGAAAAATATGTCATCTTCCACGGACAAAAAATGAACGAGGAACTAGACGAATTATTCAACGAAGCAGACTTTGCCATCGGCAGTCTGGCACGCCACCGCAGCGGCATCGACAAAATCAAAACATTAAAAAACAGAGAATATGCAGCACGGGGAATACCTTTTGCATATTCAGAAACAGATGAAGACTTTGACAAGATGCCTTATATACTGAAAGTTCCGGCCGACGAAAGCCCCATAGATATCCACCGGCTTATCCGGTTCTATATGGAACTGGATCTGTCTCCTCGTAAAATAAGGGATTCCATTAAAAACCTGTCATGGAAAGAACAGATGATGAAAGTAATAAACAACCTGTAATACTCCCGCCTATGATCCGAATCGCCTATTGTACCCCCTCTCTCCATATCCCCGGAGGAGTGGAAAGGGTACTGACCACCAAAGCCAATTATCTGGCGGAGAATGGTAATTATGACATATATATTTTGCTGACTGACGGAAAAGGCAAGCCTCCCTGCTATACTTTATCGCCCAAAGTAAAAATCATCCAACTGGATATAGATTTTGAAGAATTATGGGAACTCCCTCTTTGGAAAAAAGTGCCGGTTTATCTGAAAAAACAAAGAATATACCGACGCAAGCTCTCTGCCGCCTTGTCTCACCTCAAACCGGACATCACAGTTTCTTTGTTACGACGGGAAATAAACTTTATCACTTCCCTCAAAGATGGAAGCAAAAAGATAGGGGAGCTACATGTAAACCGGAAAAACTATCGTAACTTTGAAAAGAACGAAAGCAACTTCATCAAGGAACTTTTTGCCAAATTATGGATGAAAAGTCTGGTGAGGCATTTAAAAAAGCTGGACAAGTTCGTTGTACTGAGTGAGGAAGACAGAGCAAACTGGCCCGAACTGCAAAATGTAAAAGTTATCAGCAACCCTCTACCCTTTCAATCCGGAACATTCAGCGACTTGAACAATAAACGGATAACCGCAGCCGGAAGATATACTTATCAAAAAGGATTCGATTTGTTACTGGAAGCATGGAGCAAAGTCTGTAACCGGCATCCGGACTGGGAATTACATATATATGGCAAAGGAGACAAGACTACATATCAAGTACTGGCCGGAAAATGGAAATTAAAGAACCTTTTTCTTGAAAATGCAACCCCGGATATGCTCTGTAAATACCATGAAAGTTCTATCTTTGTATCAAGTTCCAGATTTGAGGGATTCGGAATGGTCATAGCGGAAGCAATGGCGTGCGGAGTACCTGCCGTGTCATTCGCCTGTCCGTGCGGACCTAAAGACATCATCCGGGACGGGGAAGACGGACTATTGGTCGAAAATGGAAAAACAGAAGAACTGGCCGAAAAAATAAATTATCTGATTGAGAACGAACAAATAAGAAAAGAAATGGGGAAAAAAGCCCGCATCAATGTACAACGTTTTGCTGAAGATGTAATAATGCAACAGTGGATTCAGCTATTCAACAACTTATTAAACGGAACAAAACAATGAAAACAGATTCCCCCTACGACAGAGGAGACATCCATATAAATAAAAATGACAAAGTGCTGGAGATAGGTCCGGGCCATAATCCGACATATCGCTCCAACGTGATAGTCGAAAAATTTATTGACACCAATTACCACCGCTGCGGTGACGTGAAAATATACCCGCATCAGACCTTTGTACATGCCGATGGAGAAAAACTGCCATTCAAAGACAAGGAGTTTGACTACGTAATATGCAATCAGGTATTGGAACACGTGGAACATCCCGAAGCTTTTGTCAAGGAATTATGCAGGGTAGCCCGACGGGGATACATAGAAACTCCCAGTCTGCTGGGCGAATACTTGTTTCCCAAAAAATCACATAAATGGGTTATATTGGATATAGACAACAAACTGGTCTTCTATGAAAAGAACAAGATGCCGGGAAACTATGAAAACGACTATGGAGAATTATTCCTGAATTATCTGCCTTTCCAATCCCTCCCCTACAAACTGCTGTGGCTGACGGAAGGAGATATAATCTTGAACCGTTATGAGTGGAAAGATGAAGTGGAGATACTAGTCAATCCCGAAGATGAATACTACTCCTCTTTCTTCCTCAACAAATGGAACCGGGAAATGGTGGAGAAACTATATCCCCGCCGTTCCGCCCTGACGGAAATGAAGAAGATGATTCAAGCCCTGTTCTATATCCTCAAAAACAAATTCAAATCACGATTCAGTAATCACCGGAATCCGGTCACACTGTCCGAATATATAAAAACGCATGAAGTGGTACGCTGACTATTTATCCATCTATGACAAGCCTTTCACCCAAGCCCCACAAGCGGTTATCAACCAAGTGAAAGACAAGATCCGGCAGCTTGCAACTCATGCTCCGCTGGTTTCGGTGGTCGCCATCGCCCATAATGAAGAAAAGAGGATATTGAGCTGCCTGTGGTCTTTATGTGAAAACCAACATAACTATCCTGTAGAAATACTAGTCATCAATAATCATTCTACCGACCACACCGAAGAGGTACTAAAAGAATTAGGAGTCACCTACTTCAATGAATACCAGAAAGGTCCCGGTTTTGCCCGGCAATGCGGACTGAACCATGCCCGGGGGAAGTATCATCTCTGCATAGACGCCGATACACTTTATCCGCCCCAGTACATCAGTACCATGATAAAGGTCTTACAGGACAAAGAAGTGGCAGGTGCATACGCCCTGTGGAGTTTTCTTCCTAATGAACATCATTTAGGACTTTTCTTCTATGAGACACTACGTGATCTCTATTTGAAAATACAAAATCTGAACAGACCGGAGCTCAATGTACGTGGAATGGCTTTTGCCTTCCACACGGAAACAGCCCGGAAAGAAGGATTCCGGACAGACATACTCCGCGGAGAAGACGGCTCCCTGGCACTGGCATTGAAAAAATACGGAAAATTAAGATTCGTCACCGCCCGCAAAGCCCGTGTCCTTACCGGCTATGGCACTATTTCGGCCGACGGATCCCTGTTCAGCAGTTTCAAAAAACGAGCCATAAAAGGTTTAAGAAGCTTCACGACTCTTTTCTATAGCAAAAACAATTACGAGGACGAAGATTCTAACTTGATAAAGTAACGACAGATGAAAATAGCAATAGAAGCCCAGCGCATCTTCAGAAAAGAGAAACATGGCATGGACTATGTAGCTCTGGAAACCATCCGGGAACTGCAAAAGATAGACCAACAGAACGAATACTTCATACTGGTCAGCCCGGGAGATGATGTTTGTTTGCAGGAATCCGCCAACATGCATATCGTGACCGTTAATTGGCCATCCTATCCACTTTGGGAACAGATAGGACTACCGTTGGCTTTAAAAAAAATCAAACCCGACCTGCTGCACTGCACAAGCAACACTGCCCCTGTGTATGGAAACATTCCACTGATGCTTACACTGCACGACATTATCTTTCTAGAAAAAAAACAAGGCAAGAACCAGTCCATGTACCAAAGACTGGGACGTTTCTACCGAAAAATCATTGTTCCCCAAATCCTTACCAAATGCAAAAGAATCATTACCGTTTCTCATTTTGAATGCAACCGCATCAGTCATTTCCTGCACATTGACAAACAACTGCTTGTCGCCGTATACAACGGCTATTCACAACATTTCATACCCATACGGAACGCACAAGCCATCACTGCCCGATACATAAAGAACCATCCTTACCTGTTCTTTTTAGGAAATACCGATCCCAAGAAGAATACGGCAAGGGTATTGCAGGCATACGGCATTTATTTAAAAAAATCCAGTCAGCCCCTTCCCTTGCTTATCGCCGACCTGAAAGAAGAGATCATAGACGAATATCTGAACCGGGAAGGATTACAAGAAATAAAAAAAATGCTGTATCATCCCGGATACATTCCAAACACAGAACTACCCGCTGTTTATAGTGGAGCATCCGTCTTTATATACACGTCTTTACGCGAAAGTTTCGGCATCCCCATTCTGGAGGCGATGGCCTGTGGAACTCCCGTCATCACCTCAACCACTTCCGCCATGCCCGAAATCGCAGGACCGGAGGGTATTCTGGTCAATCCGTTCGAACCGGAGGAAATTGCTTCCGCCCTCCTTCATTTAGAAGAAAATGCAGAATTCTATCAGTCACAAACTGCATATGGACTAGAAAGAGTCCGTCGGTTCTCATGGGAGAACACAGCCAGAGAAATATTGAATATATATAAAGAAATACTAGCATGAACACTCTTGAAATCCTCTTCTTCGTTCTCCTGTTCATTGTATTCTACACCTATGTGGGATACGGAATCCTGTTGTGGATATTGGTAAAAATAAAACAAAGTTTTATTTCCTTCTACGATACGGACGAACCGGAGCAAGAAACCTGCCGGAACGGCAATAACACCGACCTACCCGAAATCACCCTGTTCATCACCGCCTATAATGAGGAACAGGTAGTAGACAGAAAGATGAAAAACTGCCACGAACTGGATTATCCCAAAGAGAAACTGCATACCGTATGGGTAACGGACGGCAGCAATGACCGAACCAATGAAAAATTAAAAGCGTATCCCGATGTCACCCTATTGTTCATCCCCGAAAGAAAAGGAAAAACAGCCGCTATGAACCGGGGCATGGGATTTGTCACCACACCTTTGGTCATATTCACAGACGCCAATACATTTATTAATCCGCAGGCCGTTCGCGAGATAGTAAAATGTTTTAACCATCCGCAGGTGGGATGTGTGGCAGGAGAAAAACGGGTGGACATGTACAGTACCGAAGGAGCGGTTTCCGGAGGAGAAGGATTGTACTGGAAATATGAATCATGGCTGAAAAAAATGGATTATCAGCTCTATTCCGCCATAGGTGCTGCCGGAGAATTATTCGCCATCCGCACCCCGTTATATGAGGAAATGCCTGAAGATACCCTACTGGATGATTTTATGTTGTCCCTGCGTATCGCCATGAAGCAGTATACGATAGCATATTGTGATACGGCATATGCCTTGGAAAGCGGATCGGCCGATATGAAAGAAGAGGAAAAAAGAAAAGTACGTATCGCGGCAGGAGGATTGCAGTCTGTCTATCGTTTGAAAGAACTGCTGAATCCGCTACGTTATGGAATCCTCAGTTTTCAATATGTTTCCCATCGCGTACTGAGATGGTCGGTAACCCCGGTCGCCTTGTTTCTGCTCTTTCCCTTGAATATCCTGCTGGTTGTCTGTAGTGAAAGCCTCCCGGTTTATTTTCTTTTTCTTCTGCTGCAATCCGCATTCTACCTCGGGGGAGTTTATGGCAGCCTCTTGTCTGCCAAGTCCGTAAAGAACAAATTCCTTTATATTCCCTACTATTTCCTGTTCATGAACATCAATGTGATAAAAGGTTTCTTCTATTTGAAGAGACATGCCGGCGGAACATGGGAAAAGTCCCGCAGGGCATAATATTTACTCACCAAAATACTTTTTTATCATCTCACGCAAAGCGGGAGCCATGATCGGCTTGGCCATATAATCGTCACATCCGGCTTCAAAAGCCTTGTCACGGTCACTGTCGTATGCATTGGCGGTAAGAGCTATGATGGGAAGTGTCCCTCCCTTCAGACGAATTCTTCTGGTAGCTTCCAAACCGTCCATAACAGGCATCTTTATATCCATCAAAATCATATCGGGCTGGCAACTCTCAAATTTCTCAATAGCCTCCTGCCCATCATGGGCACGGTGAACTTCATACTCCTTTCTTAAAATTATAGATAATAAGAGATAATTACTTTCCGTATCTTCAGCTACCAAAATCTTTTTCATTTCTTCTTTTCATTGATTACCTTGCAAAATTACGATATAAAATGATATAAACAATATTTTTTTTGTATATTTGCTGTCAGTAACAAATATCACGCATCTAAATTCGCTAAGAGAAACAGTATATTGAGAATCATACTATTAATATGAAAATTCCGAGTAATATATTGCACGATAAGCAGTATGCAGACAAAATTCTGGAAATTACGGCTGATACTATGTTTTTCGTATATAAAGACGGTACCTGTTTAGACTTCAAGGCTAATACGACGGACTTCTTTATAAAAGAACAAGATATTATAGGGAGAAATATATTCTCTTATTTCCCCGTAGAAACGGCACGGGAGATGTATGCGGAATTCATCAAAGTACGGGCAGGAGACAAACCTTCCGCACGGAATTACAAATTAATATTGGAAGATGACGTGAAATACTACAAATGTATTATCAGCAAGTATGATGAGGAGCATTTTCTTTTTCAATACAGGGACATCACAGGCCGGAGTGTCGTCAGGCTGAAACTGGAAAAAAAGCAAAAAGATTTGTGCGAAGTAGAAAAAGCCGCAAGAATAGGATTATGGGCATACGATTCGTCCACACGGCTCTTCACTTACTCGGGATACACCCGGATATTCTGTAACGATGAGGAACAGAAACAGATTTCCATAGATGAATACATGAACTATATGCACCTTGATGACAAGGACCGTTTCAGTCAATGGCTGGAAGAAAACCTGAAGGAGAAAGATGCTTCCAATACCGTAAACTATAGACTCCTTATTGACGGAAAGACCGTCAATATGAGAATAAAAACATACCACAAAGAGGTATATATGCAAAGGACCGTATTGGAAGGATATATACAGAACACATCCGAAATTGTTTGGAAAGCAGAACGCTCCAACCAGCTGAAATCTGCCTTCCTTGCCAATATGAGCCATGAAATCCGTACGCCGTTGAATGCCATTCTGGGATTCTCACGCATTATAGCCGAAACGGAAAACGCCGAGGAAAGATTGCAGTATTACGATATTGTAGAAAAAAACAACATGCGCCTGCAGGAACTTATCAACGAGATTTTGGACCTGTCGAAGATTGAATCGGGCATGATGGAGTTCAACTATGCGCCTGTATCCCTTTATATTTTATGTGAGGATGTAAAAAACACGTATAGTTTCCGGTGTCAACCCGGAGTGGAGCTTGTTTTCGAAGAGTCCGATCCGTCACTGGTTATCTCGACAGACAGGAACCGCTTGTTTCAGGTTTTCTCCAATCTGATAGGTAATGCTACGAAATTCACCGCCAAAGGTTCTATCAGCTTCGGGTATAAATTGAAGGAAAAAGAGATTGTTTTTCATGTAGCCGATACCGGAAGCGGTATTTCCGATGACAAGATAGACAAGATATTCGATCGTTTCATCATGGCCAACAACCAAGTGCAAGGCACAGGACTGGGGCTTTCCATCAGCAAAATCATTGTAGAAAAGTTAGGAGGAAAAATAGCTGTACAATCCAAAATGGAAACCGGAACCACATTCACTTTTACATTGCCTTACATTTCGGCAAACGGAGATATGAAATGGGAGGAAAAACTTACACCGGCTTCCATTAAAGACAACAATAGAACTTCCCACCAGGAAATGACCATCCTAGTGGCGGAAGACTATCAAAGCAATTATGACTTGATAGAGGCTATGCTCGGAAAAATGTACAAACTGGTGCATGCTCATGACGGTATGGAGGCTATCATATTCTATGAACAATACAAACCCGACTTGATTTTGATGGATATAAAAATGCCTAACATCAATGGTCTGGACGCCACCAAAGCCATCCGGGAAATGTCTGCCAGCGTACCTGTCATCGCTGTAAGCGCATACGCATATGAAAAAGACAAAACAGCTGCCATAGAAAGCGGATGCAATGAGTTTTTAACCAAACCGGTATCTGCCGACTTATTGAAAATGACTATAAACAAGTATCTAAAACAAAAGTAATTTATGGGAAGATTAGCCGTATACAAATTTGCCTATTTTTTATCTATCCTGTTCACAATCTTCATTCTGGGACTTTCCATCTTCGCTTACTTCTCAGGTAAAATAAATCCGGTGGAGAATATGTTTGCCGCATACGTTGCCTTAAGCAAACCTATACTGGTGGTTGTCAATACGATATTATTTATTTACTGGCTCATCAGACTACGGTATTGGTTATGGATTCCATTGACGGGTCTGATAGTAAATTACGAATACATCACTTCCATGTACCAAATTTATAACCCTACCAAATATGCTAACGAGAACAGATTGAAAGTAGTGACTTACAATGTCCACTCATTTGGAAATGAAATTACGGGATTCTCCGCCAAGGAGTTTGCCGAGATGATGAACAAGGAGGAAACGGATGTACTTTGTTTTCAGGAATATAGAGGCAATGGCGACTTTACGGAACAAGACTTACAGAATACGTATGCTAAAATATTCCCTTACTCGTTTATCCCCGAAGGATTGAGTCAGGCCATTTACAGCCGCTACCCCATCAGACAGTCACAAACAATAGAATTTCCGAATACCAACAACGGAGCCATCTGGGCCGACCTGGATGTAAAAGGTATGACGATACGCATCATCAACGTGCACATGCAGACTACCAGCTTTGACAGAATGCGTTCCAAAGCAGCACAGGCTCGGGGAGAACAAGATGAGGAACAGGAAAGAGGCATTTATCTGGGCTATTCTGACAACTTCCGGGAAAATACTGTCAGACGTGCCGGACAGGCTGAACAAATCAGTTCGCTGATCAATGCCACGGAATATCCCTTGATTGTATGCGGTGACTTCAATGACCCTCCGGGAACTTTTACTTATGAAACTCTGAAAAACGGCTTGAAAGACGGATTTCAAACCGCTGGAGAAGGGTACGGAGCCACTTATCGGGGGTTTCACCATTTACTACGGATAGACTACTTGTTCCATTCCACCTTATTGGAAGGTATAAAATATAAGGTGATTCCTTATGATATGAGTGACCATAACCCGGTATATCTGGAGGTGGGGCTTTGATAAATCACTTCTTCAAAGCTACCGAAAAGAAGAAAGTGGAACCTTTTCCCTCTTCAGACTCAAACCATAAATGCCCACCATTCTTAACAGCAAAATCCTGACATAATAACAAGCCTAATCCGGAACCTTCCTCATTATTCGTTCCGTATTTGCTGAAATGAGTTTCCGTGTTCAACAATTTCTTTTGGTCTTCCTCACTCATGCCTTTTCCGGTGTCTTTTACACTGACTATGACTTTATCACCCTCTATTTCGGCATTAACCAGAATTTCGGAATCATTATAACTGAACTTAATTGCATTGCTGAGAAGATTACGCAAGATGGTTTTCATCATATCCATATCGGCATGTACCTCAATCTTTCCATGCACCGGGAAGTTCACCTTTATATTCTTCATACCGGCTACCAGATTGAAAATTTCGATAACCGAAGCAATATTCCCCACAATATCAAAGTCCTGATAAACTACATTCAGCTTGCCTATCTGGCTTTTAGTCCATTTCAATAAATTATCCAGCAAAGAGAAAACATCCTCCGTACTTTGATTGGCCATGCTCAGCATATCAAACATTTCCTTACCGATCTGTTCGGACGGAAGACTGAGTATCAACATATTGAGCACCATTTTAATGGATCCCATGGGTGAACGCAGGTCATGTGCGATAACAGAATATAACTTGTCGCGCCCCATAATAATCTTACGCAATTCTTCCGTTTGCTTCATGATGATCCGTTTGGCGGCAATCAGGGATATCTGATGGGTAACACGGATCACAAGCTCTTCCTTATTAAAAGGTTTGGATATAAAATCATTCGCACCTACCTTGAAACCCTTCACTATATCGGCAGTGGTATTCAAGGCTGTCAGAAATATAATAGGAATATGTTGTGTTTCCGGATCGGCTTTCAATCGTTCGGCAACTTCAAAACCATTCATCTCGGGCATCATGACATCCAACAAAATCAAATCGGGACGGGCATTGACCGCCTGGGATAATGCCTCCTTTCCATTACCGGCAGTTATCACCTTAAACTTCTCGTTTGTTAACAACACTTTTAACAACAAGACATTAGAAACCACATCATCCACAACCAAAACAGTGTACTCAGAATGACTTATTACAACATTTACATCCGGTGTCATAGGTATATATTATTTAGCCAGAACACTTTTAAAATAATCAATCACTTTCATCAGCCCCTCTTCCAGATGAATGTGAGGCTCCCAATCCAGCTTTTCTTTTGCCAGAGTAATATCCGGCCTGCGCTGACGAGGGTCATCATGAGGTAAAGGTTCGAAAATAATGTTAGAATGAGAACAGGTCAGTTCCAATATCTTCTGAGCCAGTTCGAATATGGAAAATTCGCAAGGGTTACCGATATTCACCGGTCCTGTGAAGTGATCTTCCGTAGCCATCATACGTATCATCCCTTCCACCAGATCATCTATGTACTGAAAACTACGTGTCTGTTTTCCGTCTCCATAAATGGTTATATCTTTATCTAGCAATGCCTGTACCACAAAATTGGAAATTACACGTCCGTCATCGGTCAGCATATTAGGACCATACGTATTAAATATGCGGATTATTTTTACCAAAACGCCATGTTGACGGTAATAATCCATGCACAAAGTCTCGGCACAACGTTTTCCTTCATCATAACAAGACCGGTAGCCTATGGGATTCACATTTCCCCAATCTCCCTCCCTTTGGGGATGCGACAACGGATCACCATACACCTCACTGGTAGAAGCCTGAAGTATTTTTGCTTTGTTACGCTTCGCCAGTCCCAACATATTAAACGTGCCGAAGACAGCCGTCTTCGCCGTTTTGATAGCATCATGCTGATAATGTATAGGAGAAGCGGGACATGCCAGATTGTATATCTCGTCCACATCCGTCCAAAACGGATTAATTATATCGTGTTCTATCAGTTCAAAGCGCGGATGCCCGATCAGGTAACTTATATTCTCTTTACTCCCCGTGAAAAAGTTGTCTAAACATATAACAATATTACCTTCCTCTATCAGACGAGTGCATAGATGTGACCCTATAAATCCTGCGCCTCCCGTTACTAGGATTCTTTTCATTCCCCTTATTTTTACTTTATTTTATGTTTAGCAAAAATAATTGATTCCCTTCACTTGTGCAAACATTTAAAACAAGATTATTCGTTATCTTTGCAAATACTTTGTCAAAATGAGATTTATATGAAGAAATATCCTTGTGTATTAAGTATAGCAGGATCCGATTGCAGCGGAGGAGCCGGCATACAGGCTGACCTGAAGACCATCTCCGCCTTGGGTGGTTATGCTGCGACAGCCATTACTGCAATCACCGTACAGAACACTTTGGGAGTACGTGCCATACATCCCGTACCACCGGTATATGTACGTGGGCAGATAGAAGCCGTAATGGAAGATATCCGTCCGGATGCTGTTAAAATAGGTATGATTAATGATGTGGAAATAGTCGAGGCCATAGCCTCCTGCCTTCGTACATACCGACCCCGTTTCGTTGTGTTCGATCCGGTCATGGTATCGACTAGCGGACACCGGCTGATAGAAGAGGACGCCATCAGTGCACTGACCCGGGAACTGATGCCTCTGGCCAGTCTGATTACGCCCAATCTGAGTGAGGCGGAAGTATTGACGGAACACTGCATAAGCAATGTGGACACAATGAAAGCTGCCGCATCGGAATTATTAAAATTCGGTTGCGGATCCGTTTTACTGAAAGGAGGACATTTGGAGGGCGACAAGATGTGCGATGTATTACAAACAGCTGGAGAAGACAAGCCTCATCTCTTTATCTCAGATAAGATAGAAAGCAAAAACACACACGGAACAGGATGTACTCTTTCTTCCGCCATTGCTACTTTTCTGGCACTGGGATATGATATGCCGCAGGCCGTAGAACATGCAAAAGCATATGTCACCAAAGGAATCCACGCCGGGAAAGACGTGCACATAGGCGAAGGACACGGTCCGCTGAATCACTTTTACGCACCTGTTCCAATGAAAACAATGAAATAATTTGTCAATGTGCTAATTACCATGCGGTACATAATGCAGCATATTAGCAAATTGCCTCATTATTATTCCGTAGTTCCGAAAGAAATAATTAACTTTGCAACGTTTTTAAACCAAAATAGGAAAAATATGAAAGCATTTGTATTCCCCGGACAGGGAGCACAGTTTGTAGGTATGGGTAAAGACCTGTACGAAAACTCGGCTTTAGCCAAAGAACTTTTTGAAAAAGCAAACGACATTTTAGGATACCGTATCACAGACATCATGTTTGAAGGTACTGACGAAGACTTGCGCCAGACTAAAGTAACTCAGCCTGCCGTTTTTCTGCACTCGGTAATTTCCGCTCTTTGCATGGGTGATGATTTCAAACCTGAAATGACTGCCGGACACTCGCTGGGCGAATTTTCCGCATTGGTTGCAGCCGGAGCATTGTCTTTCGAAGATGGTCTGAAACTGGTTTATGCACGTGCTATGGCTATGCAGAAAGCTTGTGAGGCACAACCCTCTACGATGGCTGCCATCATTGCATTGCCTGACGAAAAAGTAGAGGAAATCTGTGAAGCGATTTCTAAAGAAGGAGAAGTGGTAGTGGCTGCCAATTATAACTGCCCGGGACAAATTGTCATCTCAGGTTCTATCGAAGGAATCAACAAGGCTTGCGAGCAAATGAAAGCTGCCGGTGCTAAACGTGCCCTGCCGCTGAAAGTGGGAGGCGCCTTCCACTCTCCGCTGATGAACCCCGCCAAAGTGGAACTGGAAGCTGCTATCAACGCTACTGAAATTCATACTCCGAAATGCCCTGTATATCAGAACGTGGACGCTTTGCCTCACACAGATCCCGCTGAAATCAAGGCAAACCTGGTAGCTCAGCTCACCGCTTCCGTACGCTGGACCCAGACAGTGAAGAATATGGTTGCCGATGGTGCCGATGACTTTACCGAATGCGGACCGGGTGCTGTACTGCAAGGACTGATCAAGAAAATTGATGGATCGGTCAACGCACACGGTATTGCTTGATAAACAAAATTCAGTTATTATAAATTTTATACGGATTACCGGAATATGCTGAGTAATCCGTATTTTTTTTATGGCATTTCACAAAAATATTCGTAAGTTTGTCGGTATCTAAACGAGATCAGACTATGAATGAATTTAAATATAACATTGGTTATGCCCTGAGCGGAGGATTTATAAAAGGATTTGCCCATTTGGGGATTATGCAGGCTTTGCATGAACATGGCATCAGGCCGGAAATACTTTCCGGAGTAAGTGCAGGTGCTCTTGCCGCTGTCTTCTATGCCGACGGCAAAGAACCTTATCATATTGTTGAACTTTTTGAGCACCATTCATTCAAAGAACTGACCACTTTTTCTATCAACAAACAAGGTCTGCTGAAACTGGATAGTTTTATCGATTTCTTAAACAGCAACTTGGAGTCGAAAACGATAGAAGAACTAAAAATTCCCACTATTATTACCGCCACCGATTTGGATCACGGACGCATCGTTTCTTTTAAAAAAGGGAAAATAGCCGAAAGACTGGCTGCTTCCTGCTGTATGCCTATCTTGTTTGCCCCCATACGCATCAACAATACATATTATGTAGATGGAGGAATCTTGATGAACCTGCCGGTCAGCCCCATTCGCAAAGAATGCGAGAAAGTGATAGCACTCAATGTAGATCCGCTGGTAGCAGATGAATATAGCAAGAATGTGGTAAGCATCGCACTCAGAGCCTATCATTTTATTTTCCAAGCCAATACACTGCCTCAAAAAGGGATTGCAGATTTGCTGATCGAATCATACGGACTGGAAGAATACAGCAACAGAGAACTGGAAAGAGCCGAAGAGATATTCGAAAAAGGATACAATACGGCAACGGAACTCCTGGACAGACTACTCCTGGAGAATGGAACAATTTGGAGATAAACAAAAAAAGAATAAAATGGATACACAAGAAAAAATTATTATCTATCAGGTATTCACCCGTTTATTCGGGAACAACAGCCTGCGTTGTAAGCCTAATGGTTCTTTGGAGGAAAACGGTTGCGGAAAAATGGCCGATTTCACGACAAAGGCTTTAAACGAGATCAGAACACTGGGTGCCACACATATTTGGTATACAGGTATCATTGAACATGCTACCCAAACCAATTATACCCGCTATGGCATCAAACCCGATCATCCCGCAGTAGTAAAAGGAAAGGCCGGATCACCGTATGCCATCAAGGATTATTATGATGTAGACCCTGATTTGGCAACCAGTATCCCGGACCGTATGAAAGAGTTCGAGAATCTGGTAACACGAAGCCACAAAGCCGGATTGAAGGTCATTATTGATTTTGTCCCCAACCATGTAGCCCGCCAATATGGTTCAGACGCCAAGCCTGAAGGAGTAACCGATTTGGGTGAGAAAGATGATGTGACAAAAGCTTTCAGCCCCAACAATAATTTCTATTATATTCCCGATACAAAGCTGGAAGGCAATATTGACCTGCACCGTGGCGCAGCGGAACCTTACATAGAGTTTCCGGCAAAAGCAACCGGTAATGACCGTTTTGACGCATGGCCCAACTCCAATGACTGGTATGAAACTGTGAAACTGAATTATGGTATAGACTACTTGAACGGTCATAGCCGCCACTTCGAACCGATTCCGGACACATGGGTGAAGATGCGTGACATCCTACTGTTCTGGTCTGCCAAAGGCATTGACGGATTCCGCTGTGATATGGCAGAAATGGTTCCTGTAGAATTCTGGGGATGGGTGATTCCGCAAATCAAAGCTGAACATCCGAAACTGATCTTTATCGCCGAGGTCTATAATCCGGGAGAATACAGAAATTATCTGTTCAATGGCAAATTCGACTATTTATATGACAAAGTAGGTCTGTATGATACGCTACGTGCCATTACCTGCGGATGGGAATCGGCAACTGCTATTCCACAACGCTGGCAAAGCTTGGGAGGTATTGAAAAACGAATGCTCAATTTCCTGGAAAATCATGACGAGCAGCGCATAGCTTCCGATTATTTTGCCGGAAACGGCTCAAAAGCCATCCCCGCAATGATTGTATCGGCTTGCATGAATACCAATCCGGTCATGATTTACTTCGGGCAGGAATTGGGAGAACATGGCATGGATACGGAAGGTTTCAGCGGGCGTGACGGAAGAACTACCATCTTTGATTACTGGAGTGTGGACAGCATACGCCGCTGGCGCAATGGAGGCAAGTTTGACAATAAATTCCTGAATGAGGATGAAAAGCAATTGAAACAATTCTATACCCGTCTGCTGAATATATGCAACAGTGAAAAAGCCATACGGGAAGGTGTGTTCTTTGACTTAACCTATGCCAATCTGGCCGGATGGGTATTTAACGAACATAAGCAATACGCCTTTTTACGAAAACAGGATGATGAACTGATATTAATTATGGTTAACTTTGACTCCATACCGGCACGTTCAGCCGTCAATATTCCGCAACATGCGTTTGATTATTTAGGCATCCATCGTTATGGAGAATATGAGGCAACCGAATTGCTGACCGGAAACACAGAGAAGCTGACTCTTATGCCGGACAAAACAACTCCCGTATTACTAGATGGAATGAATGGAAAAATTCTGAAATTCAAGCTATAGTTTCCCACCACAGATTACTCAGATTAACACAGATACAGATTGAAATAAGCAATAAATCGTATTTCAATCTGTGTAATCTGTGGTAAAAAACATTTTAACTCTAGGAAAATACAAATTCCTTCATTGTCCTATCTCTTCAACAGACCGATTTTCAAGTTCAGCTTAAAATAATAGACTCCGTTCTCACGTTCCAGATATCCGTATTTATCTTTTTCAGTAGAACTTTTCTCAAACCGGGAATTAACAAACAGGAAATCGGCAAATACCTGACGGTCAGCCTTCTGATAACAAAGTACCTCTCCATTACCATTTACAAACAGAAAACCGGATATGGCAGAATCTATCCCATTAAATATCTTGGCAGGACGCATTCCTAAAGCCAAAGCCATAAGAAACTGCTTCATCTTATATTCATAATAACTATGCTTATGGATCAATTCATCCTTTATTTTCAACGGATTGATTTGTTTGATTGCTTCTGTCAGGTCACTAACTTTGGATATGCCATCCAAATGCATGACACGCAACATCTCGCCCAACATACGGGGAAAATGAAGATCTATCATGCAAAGATTACTACGGAATACCTTATCGGCCACATCATTATATTTTAAGATTCCTCCCAAGCGTTCTATCATCAACATACGTCCTGCCACATCATCTTCTTCACCAAAAGCATTAATTTTGTTTACGGTAGGAGTAGCGAATTTAACACCTGTCTGCTCGAACTTCAAATTGGCGGTACGCCCTCCATCCAACAACGGGAACATAGTTCCCAAACGGGAACGAACGCAAAAACCTACCAACGGAGCCTCTATACTGTAAAAAGCAACATAGAAATCAGTACGGTCATCCGTCTTTGCTTCCAAGTCATAAATGGCGACTTCATCTAAAAATTCTTCTACACCGTCGGGAGACATCACATCATTCTCTCGGCTCTCTTTGACAGCAGCAAAAACCAACTCTGTCACAGCCGCAAAATCCTCACGAGGTATCTGCTTATCTATCTTTTCCCCACAAATACGTACGGTCGCCTCATCCTCCAGAATATAACGGCGTGTCCCGTCATGTTCCTCACGCTGTACCATCGCCACAGGAAGCTTTTGCACTTCATTCCTTTTCACATCAGGCGTACCTGCATACACATATCCGTCCGCTAACAAGCGGAAAAAGGCGTAAAGCTCGCCCCACTCTCTCTTTGTCGCTTCAAATGCCATATATTTTCTCTTTTTACTATCGTCTGCTATTTTTTAACGGCTGCAAAGATACGCAAAAGAAGTCTTAAAAAACAGGTTTTCGAGAAACGCAAATATTAAACAATGTTATATAGCATACTTTTTAAGTCTGATTATTTGCTATTTTCCAAAAAGTCCGTACCTTTGCAATGTGTTTTTCATAGTATTAGATTTAAGGTTAACAAAGGTTGGAGCAAGGCGTTGCTCCTTTTTTATTTTATCCCCCTTACTTTTACGATAAAACAAGTATTTCTTTTAATCCAGAAACCTCAACCTATCTTCAATCGTTCTCAACAGAATCCCTCCGACAGGATAATCAGGTAGAAATTTATGAAGGGAATGCGGATGTGATTTACGTTCCAATCGAACCGATGAATTAGCATTTATCAACAAATGTATCACAAATCACTGCATTTCCATAAACCTGTTCCTTATCCGGTTTGTTCTAAATGGCAAAGACAATCTTTATAAATGATAGAATCATGAAATTAAAAAAAGGAAGTATTGCATTACTAACATTGGCAGGTATGTTCTATATGAGCGTACAAAAAGCGGATGCATGCACGCGTGCCGTCTATATCGGACCGGACCATATGGTAGTAACCGGACGTACAATGGACTGGAAAGAAGATATTATGAGTAATATCTATGTTTTCCCCAGAGGAATACAACGTGCAGGATATAATAAAGAAAATGCCGTGAAATGGACTTCAAAATACGGCAGCGTCATTGCAACAGGATATGATATAGGTACGTGTGACGGAATGAATGAAAAAGGATTGGTTGCCAGTCTGTTATTTTTGCCAGAATCCGTATTTGACCGTCCGGGAGATACACGTCCTGTCATGGGAGTCAGCATATGGACACAATATGTACTGGACAATTTTGCCACCGTACATGAAGCTGTCGAGGAGCTGAAAAAAGAATCATTCCGCATTGATGCTCCCCACATGCCCAACGGTTCAGCTTCCACTCTTCACCTAGCTATTACAGATGAAACAGGAAATACAGCGGTTTTGGAATATCTGGACGGGAATTTAAGCATACACGAAGGAAAAGAATTCCAAGTGATGACCAATTCTCCACGATATGATTATCAGTTGGCTATCAATGATTACTGGAAAGAAGTAGGAGGATTGCAAATGCTGCCGGGCACGAACCGTTCCAGCGACCGCTTTGTGCGTGCCTCTTTTTATATACATGCAATCCCTCAGACTCCGGACGCTAAAATAGCTGTACCCAGTGTACTCAGTGTGATGCGTAATGTATCTGTCCCTTTCGGAATTACCACACCGGACAAACCTCATATATCTTCCACCCGCTGGCGTTCTGTATCCGATCAGAAGAATAAAATATATTATTTTGAATCGGTCATGACTCCTAATCTGTTTTGGTTGGATTTGAAGAAAATCGACTTCAGTCCCAAAGCCGGAATCAAGAAACTGCCCCTCACCAACGGAAAGATTTATGCAGGAGATGCTGTAAAAGATTTAAAAGACAGCGACTCATTTGTATTCTTATTCCAAACCCCTGTGATGTAAAACAGTAAAAATCAATATGACGTTCATGCCTCATTAAAATCGGTTAAGAGCCTCGTGAACGTCATACTTTTCTGCAAAAGTACTCCCCTCCGGCATTGAGTATCTTTTAAAATTCGTTGTTTTATAATAATACAAAAGCAATCATTTCCTCTCTGCTTCCTTATTACAAAAGAATAATTTATCTTTGAACGGATTTTAATATCCCATCAAAATCAGAACAAAAATAAAATAACTATGGAACAACCATCACTCAACGACCATAATAAACAGGAATACCCTCCCATGCATACTACAGAGCATGTCATAAACAGGACAATGGTCAATCTTTTCGGATGCGGACGGGCAATATCCGCCCATATAGAACGCAAAAAAAGCAAGCTGGATTTTGCGCTGCAAACCTGTCCGGAAGAAGCGGATATTATAAGAATAGAAAACACCGTAAACGAAGTATTGCGAAGAAATTTGCCCGTTACAATGGAATTTATCTCTCAAGAGGAAGCTATAGGGCGCTTTGACATGAAACGTTTACCGGAAAAAGCTTCCGAAACCGTACGGATTGTAAAAGTCGGCGATTACGACGAATGCCTCTGTATAGGTCAACACGTGAAAAATACGTCCGAAATAGGTACATTTAAAATTATAAGCCACGACTATAAAGACGGAATCTTCCGTATGCGGTTCAAGCTGATATAGAACAACTGTCAATCTGTCCCCCTAAAATTACAAATTGGCAGTAGCCTTGACAATCAAATGTTTAAAGAGGCTTACCAACTTTTAATGCAAAGGTTTTAATCTTTAAGAAAACCTTTATAGGTTTAAAAGAGTGCAATATAAACCGCATATCATCGAACTAATGGTATGCGGTTTGCATTATGGATAGTGAATGACAAAGCCGAAAGGTGAAGGAATTCAGAAATAAACAAAATGTTTAACCAAAACCTATAGGAGATTAAGATTATGATGCCAGTAAGAAGATCAAACCAAACATGGTTACCAAGTATTTTTAATGATTTCTTTGATAACGACTGGATGGTAAAAGCCAATGCAACAGCTCCCGCCATCAATGTTATTGAAAGTGACAAAGACTACAAAGTAGAAGTCGCCGCTCCGGGAATGACCAAAGAAGACTTCAAGATTCATATCAACGAAGACAACGACTTGGTTATCTCTATGGAAAAGAAAACAGAAAGTACCGAAGGTGATAAAGAAGGCAAGAAAGAAAGCCGTTACTTGCGTCGCGAATTCTCTTATTCTAAATTCCAACAGACATTGATTCTGCCTGATGATGTAGATAAAGATAAAATTGATGCAAAAGTAAACGATGGTGTATTAACTATCGAGCTGCCGAAACGTACACCGGAAGACAAAGAAAAAGCAGCCAAGGTTATCGAAGTTAAATAACATGCTCTCAAATTCAGAAAAGAGGGATTGCCGCAGAGGCAGTTCCTCTTTTGTTTTTATAAAAGTCCGTTTCTATTCCCTATGAGTCCATCGTAATCTTACAACCCAAAGATATAAATCTTTCACCTGTAAGATCTATAATCTTCCGGGGGTAAGATCTATAATCTTCGCATTGCATCCTCCCTTCCCTGTTCTGTTCCATATTGCCTGTTGTCTTTACGCACTATACCTCGCCAATGTCTACTTAACATATTTATCCAACACTTTTTCCAAGGCATTTTGTGAAACCGGCTTAGTCAGGAAATCATCGCATCCGGCTTCTATAGCCCTGTCTTTGTCGGACTCA
Organism: Phocaeicola sp. RTP21359st1_B8_RTP21360_211022; assembly: GCF_040911965.1. Taxonomy (NCBI): domain Bacteria; kingdom Pseudomonadati; phylum Bacteroidota; class Bacteroidia; order Bacteroidales; family Bacteroidaceae; genus Phocaeicola; species Phocaeicola sp. RTP21359st1_B8_RTP21360_211022. The sequence goes on along the minus strand of NZ_JBDFXP010000019.1, from coordinate 18,564 downwards.
AAAGCAAAGGCAGTCAAAGCGACAATAGGCACTTCTTTTGAATAAGAACGAATCAGGCGCGTAGCCTCCAGCCCATCCATATGGGGCATCTTGATATCCATCAAAATCAAGTCGGGCTGATGTTCTTTAAATTGATTCACCGCATCCTCTCCATTCTTAGCCCATAGCAGATTACATCTTTTCCCTAACAATGTCTTTAACAGCAAAAAGTTGCTGTCTACATCTTCCGCCACCAGTACTGTTCTTCTTTGCAACACTTTTCTCGGTCCCGTACTCCCTGATTCCGGACACTTCATAGCCTTTCCGGATTCCGGAATTTTTTTACCCGCCTTATAAGGAATCGTAAAACGAAAAGTAGAACCTTCATTCAGTTTGGATTCCGCAGTAATCTCTCCACCTAGTTTTTCTACAATCACCCTACAAATCGCAAGCCCCAAACCTGTTCCCTGAACAAAAGTATTCAGTTTCACGAAACGCTCAAAAATCATTTTAATCTTCTCCTCGGAGATACCCATTCCCGTATCTTTTACATAAAAATCAATATACTCCTCCCTCACTTCAAAACCAAAACGGATTTCCCCTTTGAAAGTAAATTTTATAGCATTGGTTATCAAATTTGTAACAACTTGCATAATTCGGTTCTGATCTTCATTGATTATCAAGCTGGTGTCTTTATTGTCTAATATCAAAACAACCCCAGTCTGCACCCGATCCTTATGCATCTCATACACATTACGGCACAATTCTCCCAAATCCATTGGATATCTGATGTATTCCAATGTACCCGCCTCTATTTTTGCCAAATCAAGTATGTCATTGATTAATTGCAACAATATTTCCGAATTCTGGTTGATGATGTCCGAATAAAGTTTTTCATCCTCTGCGTTATCCGCTATAGTCATCAAATGCGAAAATCCCACAATTGCATTCAGCGGAGTACGGATTTCATGGCTCATATTGGCAAGGAAAGCGGTTTTCAACCTGTCGGACTGTTCGGCTTTGATACGGGCGAATATCAATTCCTGCTCTATATTCTGTATATTGGTAATATCCCATGAAATACCGATAATGAGCGGTGTCCTCCCTTCCAGAGGAACCAACGTTTTCAAGGTCTGCACAATACGGGGCTCTCCTGTAGCCGTCACATACGTTTCCTGCATTTCCATACGTTCGCGGGTACGAATCAATTCCAAATCATCCCGATGAAACTTCTCCGCATTCTCATATTCGGGAAATACTTCAAAATCAGTACGCCCCAACGCTTTGGAAGCAGGAATTTTAGAGTGACTGGCAAACGCCTTATTCCAATAAAGATATCGGAAATCATCTTCAGGGTCCTTCACAAACAAATAAACAGGAATATTATTCAGTATAGCATCCATCAGATAATTCAATTCACGCAATTCATCACGATTCTTGATAACATCTGTTATATCCTGTGTAAAGAACCAAATCATTTCCTCGCCCTGATTTTGAATCATAAAGGCCGAAACCTGATGAACACGAAGTTTTGTTTCTCCCACACGGGTATATTTGGCACGATAAGCAAAATTACCTCCGTTATCGCGAATCTCCTGAACACGTTTATCAAACTGTTCTTTAGTATTCAAGGAAACAGGCAAATCATAGATTTTCTGTGTTCCTAATTCCCCTTTCACTCCATATTCCTCAATAAACTGCCGGTTGGCGTAGACTAAGGTTCCGTCAGCCGATACAGCCAGAATACTATCACTGACCCTATCCAATATCCGTTTAAATATTTCCAAATTCTGCTGTGTGGCAACTCTTTCACTAATATCACGGCACATTATCAACACATATTCTTCATCTAAGGGGAAAATACGATTTTCATAATAATGAAGCGTCCCGTCCACATCCAATTCATGATGGGCTGTAGAACCCCTACCTGTCGAAATAACCTTCTGAAGATTATTATGTATATTGTGATAAGCCTCTTTAGGAACCATATCCTGCATACGCATCCCCTTAAAATCGTTGTTGGATACACCCACATGATTTGTTTCCTCATTAGACACCACCTCTATCCCCATTTCCTCATGATTGAAAACGGTCAACATATCCGGCAAGGAATCTAATATTCTTACCGCATATTTCTCCTTGAAACTAACGCCATCAAAGTTTTTTTCAGAAGAAGATAATTTTTCTTTCAGCAGCCTGTTCTCCTCTTTCAACGATTCAATTTCCTGCTCTAATACTTTAAGCTTGTGTTCACAATCCATTTGTTTTGAATATCTTTAGGATTCCTAATTGGACAAAAGTAGAAAACTTTTTGTAAACACAGAAAGAATAGTGATTTATTTTCCGATAAAAGAGAAGTCACTGATTAATAGTTAATGGAGTGCACTGTTGCCACACCCCATTAACCACATATCATCAGCCATTAAAATCATTTATATTCCGCCCAGCTCTTGATAGCGATATCGTTTATCGTCATGGTACAGAAAGCATTGATAAACGCACTTGCCAGACGAGCATTGGTTATCAAGGGCACATTCAGGTCGATAGCGGCACGACGTATCTTATATCCATTGTCCAACTCCCCGGCTGTCAGATTCTTCGGGATATTGACTACCATGTCTATCTCTTTCCGATGCAACATATCCAGTGCCTGAGGTTTCCCTTCCTCACTGGGCCAATACACGCGGGTATTTTCCACCCCGTTCTCGGTCAGGAAGTGGGATGAGCCTCCGGTGGCATAAAGTTTATAACCTTTCTTCTGCAACATACGGGCCGCTTCCAAAGTATCCGCTTTCTGCTTGGCATTACCTGTAGAAAGCAACACGCTCTTTTCCGGAATACGATACCCCACAGACAGCATCGCCTTCAATACGGCACACGAAGTATCCGTACCGATGCAGCCTACTTCACCGGTAGAGGCCATGTCTACCCCCAATACCGGATCGGCTTTCTGCAAACGGTTGAAAGAGAACTGGCTGGCCTTAATACCCACATAATCCAACTCGAAAAGATTCTTGTTCGGTTTCTCAACCGGCAGTCCGAGCATCACTTTGGTAGCCAGTTCAATAAAATTAATTTTCAGCACCTTGCTGACAAAGGGGAAGCTGCGTGAAGCACGAAGGTTACATTCAATCACCTTGATATCGTTATCCTTTGCCAGATATTGGATATTGAACGGACCGGAGATATTCAATTCCTTGGCTATCTGACGGGAGATGCGCTTGATGCGGCGCACCGTTTCCACATACAGCTTTTGCGGCGGGAACTGGATAGTGGCATCGCCCGAATGCACTCCGGCATACTCAATGTGCTCACTGATAGCATATGCCACAATCTCACCATTCTGAGCCACAGCGTCCATTTCCACTTCCTTGGCGTGCTCGATGAACTGGCTCACCACTACCGGATGCTTTTTCGATACATTGGCAGCCAGTTTCAGGAAGCGTTCCAACTCTTCTTGATTGGAGCAGACATTCATGGCCGCACCACTCAGCACATACGAGGGACGTACCAAAACAGGGAAGCCTACCTTGTCAATAAAGGCATGGATGTCTTCCATAGAAGTCAATGCGCTCCATTCGGGCTGGTCCACTCCGATGCGGTCCAGCATGGCCGAAAATTTATCCCGGTCTTCGGCATTGTCAATGCTCTTGGCACTGGTACCGAGGATATTTACATTTTGCGCATCCAGACGGAGAGCCAGATTATTGGGAATCTGGCCACCGGTAGATACAATGACTCCGTGAGGATTCTCCAGTTCGAGAATATCCATCACACGCTCGAAAGTCAGCTCGTCAAAGTACAGACGGTCGCACATATCATAGTCGGTAGAAACCGTTTCGGGATTATAATTAATCATGACACTGCGGTAACCCTCCTTACGGATAGTCTGCAAAGCCTGCACGCCACACCAGTCAAATTCCACCGACGAACCGATGCGGTAAGCACCCGAACCCAGTACCACGATGGATTTATGGTCGCCTAAGTACTTCACATCATTGGCCACACCGCTATACGTCAAGTACAGATAGTTGGTCTGTGCAGGGTACTCGGCCGCCAAAGTATCGATTTGTTTCACCACCGGAAGGATTCCCACCTGCTTACGATGATTACGCACATACAGAATGCCGTCTTCCATATCTCCTTCGTAGCCAATGGCACGGGCTATCTGGAAATCGGAGAATCCCTGCACTTTCGCCTTGCGGAGCAATTCGTCCGGCATATCGGTAATCTGCTTGTGGTTATTGCCCCATTCGTGCATCTCTTTAGAAGTGTCCATGATGTGCTGCAATTTCTGCAAGAACCATTTGTCAATCTTGGTCAGCTCATGAATCTGGTCTACCGTGTAACCTGCACGCATGGCTTTGCTGATCACGAAAATACGTTTGTCCGTCGGCTCACGAAGGGCTTTGTCCACGTCTTCTATAACCAATTCCTTATTCTCTACGAAACCATGCATTCCCTGACCAATCATGCGCAAACCTTTCTGAATGGCTTCTTCGAAAGTACGTCCGATAGCCATCACCTCGCCCACCGATTTCATGGACGAGCCCAGTTCACGGTCCACACCGTGGAACTTGCCCAAGTCCCAACGGGGAATCTTGCACACCACATAGTCCAGTGCAGGCTCGAAGAAGGCACTGGTGGTCTTTGTCACCGAGTTTTTCAAGTCGAACAACCCATATCCCAAGCCTAATTTGGCGGCAACGAAAGCCAACGGATAGCCGGTAGCCTTGGAAGCCAATGCAGACGAACGCGAAAGACGGGCGTTGACCTCAATGACACGGTAATCTTCCGATTCGGGATCGAAGGCATACTGTACATTGCATTCGCCCACAATGCCGATATGGCGGATGATACGGATAGCCAGTTCACGAAGTTTATGATACTCGGCATTGGTCAGTGTCTGCGAAGGGGCGATCACGATAGACTCGCCGGTATGGATACCCAGCGGGTCGAAGTTCTCCATGTTACATACAGTGATGCAGTTATCATAACGGTCACGGACCACTTCATACTCCACCTCCTTCCAGCCTTTCAAACTCTTTTCCACCAATACCTGCGGCGAGAAAGAGAAGGCCTTTTCAGCCAGAACATTCAGTTCCTCTTCATTGTCACAGAAACCTGAGCCCAAACCACCCAATGCATAGGCGGCACGGATAATGACCGGATAACCTAATTCTTTAGCGGCGCGACGGGCATCTTCCAGATTTTCCACCGCTTCGCTCTTGATGGTCTTGACATTGATTTCATTCAGTTTTTCTACAAACAATTCACGGTCTTCAGTATCCATGATGGCCTGCACAGGAGTACCCAACACACGGACATTGTATTTTTCGAAGATACCTGCTTTGTACAGTGCCACCCCACAGTTCAAGGCAGTCTGTCCGCCGAAAGACAGGAGCACGCCGTCCGGACGTTCCTTTTCTATCACCTTCTCTACAAAATAAGGAGTAACGGGCAGGAAATAAATCTGGTCTGCCACCCCTTCGCTGGTCTGCACGGTAGCGATGTTCGGGTTGATCAGAACCGTTTCAATCCCTTCCTCCTTCAAGGCTTTCAATGCTTGCGAACCCGAATAGTCAAATTCTCCGGCCTCGCCAATCTTCAAGGCACCGGAACCTAATAACAATACTTTCTTTATTTCGTCTTTCATACTTGTTCTTTTTAATACACGGTTTATAACAACTTCACAAACTCATCAAACAGGAACTCGGTATCCGTAGGTCCCGATGCAGCTTCCGGATGGAACTGTGCCGAGAACCAAGGTTTGGTTTTATGCCTGATACCCTCGTTGGAACCGTCATTCATATTGATGAACAGCGGTTCCCAATCGGTTCCCAATGTATTATTATCTACCGCATAACCGTGGTTCTGACTGGTAATGAAACAACGTTCCGTTCCTATCATGCGCACCGGTTGGTTATGGCTGCGATGACCGTATTTCAATTTATAGATGGTGGCACCTCCTGCTTTGGAAAGCAACTGATTCCCCATACAAATGCCGAAGATAGGCTTGTCGCTCAGGCTCATCGCCTTGCGGATATGCTGTACCGCCTCATCGCAAGTATCCGGATCACCCGGACCGTTCGAAATAAACAATCCGTCATACTCCATCCCTGTAAAGTCATGGTTCCAAGGGACACGGATCACTTCCACATCCCGTTTCAGTAAGCAACGGATAATATTTGTCTTTACACCACAATCCACCAACACCACTTTTTTCTTACCGGCACCTTCATTGTAACGAATCACTTCCTTACACGATACTTTATCTACATAATTGATACCTGCATACATTGCTTCGGGCACATTGCCGGGTTCATCATCAAATACGATTTTCCCCATCATTACCCCATGTTCGCGAAGAACTTTGGTCAGTTCACGGGTATCGATGCCTGTAATGCCCGGCACTTGCTCACGCTTCAGCCAGTCGGCCAGACTTTCTTTCGCATTCCAGTGACTGTATTCTTCACTGTAATCACTTACAATAATCGCTTCGGCATGGATACGTTCACTTTCCATAAAAGTAGCCAAGCCATTGGGTTCGATAGTAAAGGGAGGTACCCCGTAGTTACCGACCAACGGATAAGTTAAGGTCATCAGCTGCCCCGCATATGAAGGGTCTGTCAAACTCTCAGGATAACCGGTCATAGCGGTATTAAACACCACTTCGCCGGCTACCGGTTTCTCATAACCGAACGACTTGCCCGGGAAACGGCTCCCGTCGTCGAGGATCAATGTTACATTTCTCATCTAATCTATCTTGAATGGTTGTTCTTTAGAATTGATAAACTTTTTCTATATAGTCTATAAACGCCTGGTTCACCAGCTTCACTCCACCCGGAGTAGGATAATCCCCACTGAAATACCAGTCGCCCGTATGGTTGGGACACGCTTCATGCAATCCTTCCAGTGTCTGATAAACGATTTCCACTTTCGCCTGCGTACCCTTCGGAGTGAGAAGTTCCACCATTTTTGCCGCAATCTCCTCATTAGTGAAAGGGGCATAAATTTCTTTCACATAATTCACCATCTGCTCTTTGGGTAACCCCACCTGGTCTTTCGATTTGTTGTAAGCACGGGCTATCACATCTTTCATATCCCGTTCTTTCAATAAATCGATAGCAGCCTTGAAAGCGATAAACTGATCCATACTGGCCATATCAATACCATAATAATCAGGATAACGCACCTGTGGCGAAGAAGAAACAATGACGATTTTCTTCGGATGCAGGCGGTCGAGGATGCCGATAATGCTCTGTCTTAACGTAGTTCCCCGGACGATGCTGTCATCAATAATCACCAGATTATCCACATGAGGCACAAGGCTTCCATAAGTGATATCATACACATGGGCAGCCAAATCATTCCGACTGTTGCCTTCGGCGATAAAGGTACGCAGCTTGATATCCTTGATGGCTACTTTCTCGCTACGGATACGCCAGGACAGGATTTTTTCCAGTTCCTCGTGATTGGGATGATGCCCCAAAGCCTCTATCTTCTTTACTTTCAGTTCATTCAGATAATTGTCGAATCCTTCCAGCAGTCCATAGAAAGCCACTTCCGCCGTATTGGGTATAAAAGAGAATACGGTATGCTCCACATCATAGTCTACCGCTTTCAAAATAGGATTCACCAGTTTTTCGCCCAGCTGTTTTCTTTCTTTATAAATATCCATGTCACTTCCCCGGCTGAAATAGATACGTTCGAAGGAACAGGCTTTCTTCTCTTTCGCCCGGTTGATCTGTGCCAGACGCATCTTTCCAGTCTTGCTTATAAGGATAGCCTGTCCCGGTTGCAATTCATTGATGCTTCCGGCAGATACATTCAAGGCAGTCTGAATGACAGGGCGCTCGGATGCCAATACCATGATTTCATCGTCCATGTACCAGAAAGCCGGACGAATGCCCCACGGATCGCGCACCGCAAAAGACTCACCGCTACCGGTCATACCGCAGATCACATAGCCTCCATCCCACTCCTTGCTCGAAGTTTTGAGGACATTGCCCAGATCAATGCGGTCTTCTATAGCGTGAGTGATATCCATGCCTTTCAGACCTTCCTTCTCACATTCCACATAGAGGCGCTCCACCTCGCGATCCAAACGGTGCCCCACTTGTTCCAGCATAATATATGTGTCGGCATATTTACGCGGATGCTGGCCGTCGGCAGTGATACGTGCGAAAATCTCATCCACATTGGTCATGTTGAAATTGCCGCACAACGCCAAATTCTTGGCACGCCAGTTGTTACGGCGCAAGAACGGATGCACGTAGGAGATACCGCTTTTTCCGGTAGTGGAATAACGCAAATGCCCCATATATACCTCTCCGGCAAAGGGAAGGCATTTCTTGGCGTATCCGGCATCATGCAATTGTTCAGGCGCCAAATCCTTGAAATGATTTTGCACCGTACCGAATATCTCTGTTATCGCCCCTGAACCTAAAGCTCTTTCACGGAACATATATTCTTCACCGGGATTGGCCTCCAGTTTGACACAGGCCAACCCGGCGCCTTCCTGTCCGCGGTTGTGTTGTTTTTCCATCAGCAGATACAGCTTGTTCAAGCCATACATCCAGGTTCCATACTTTTCCTGATAATATTCCAGCGGTTTCAGCAGTCGTATCATAGCGACTCCACATTCATGCTTTAACGGTTCCATGCTCTCTCTTTACTACTTAAATTAATAGTTCATTTTCAGATTCTTATAAAAACATCCCAAAGGTATGACAAGACCTTCTGTCATTTTTCCAAACTTACGGTACATCTTTCAAGAATTATGCCGGAAACTTCCTGCATAATCTCCGGCAGCATTGCCTTCTATTCTACTGTTACCGACTTCGCCAGATTTCGTGGCTGATCCACATTCTTCCCTTTGCAAATGGCTACATGGTAGGCCAATAACTGTAAGGGGACCGTAGCTATCAACGGTTCGAGGCACTCTAATGTTTCGGGCAACTCAATGCAATCATCGGCCAACTTACTGATTACCGTATCTCCTTCTGTGACCAAAGCGATTACTTTTCCCTTGCGCGCCTTGATTTCCTGTATGTTACTCATTATCTTTTCATACATCGCATTATGCGTAGCTACCACCACAACAGGCATTTCGGCATCAATCAATGCGATAGGTCCATGTTTCATCTCAGCGGCGGGATAGCCTTCAGCGTGAATATAAGATATCTCCTTCAACTTTAACGCGCCTTCCAAAGCTACCGGGAAACTGTACCCCCGCCCCAAATAGAGGAAATTATGTGCATAGGTGAAAATACGCGACAGTTCCGCTATTTTAGGATTACTGATCAATATCTTTTTTATTTTAGCCGGAATCACAGTCAATTCCCGGATCACTTCCAGGTATTTCTCATCTGCCATACTCCCTTTCTCTTTTGCCAGTGTCAGCGCCAGCATGGTAAGCACGGTTACCTGTCCGGTAAATGCCTTGGTGGACGCCACTCCTATTTCCGGTCCTACATGAATATAAGAACCGGTATCTGTAATGCGCGGAATGGATGAACCTACCGCATTGCATATACCATAGATAAAAGCTCCTTTCTCTTTCGCCAGTTCTATGGCAGCCAATGTATCGGCCGTTTCACCCGATTGCGAGATAGCTATTACCACATCGTCTTCATGAATCACCGGATCACGATAGCGGAACTCGGAGGCATATTCCACTTCTACCGGAATACGGCAGAAACTTTCTATCAGTTGTTTCCCTATCAATCCGGCATGCCACGAAGTTCCGCAAGCCACAATTACAAAGCGACGAGCCTTGAGCAAACGTTCCTTATGATCAATAACCGCCGACAGTACTACTTTATCACCGTCCGCATTGATGCGTCCACGCATACAGTCGTTAATACAATCGGGTTGTTCGAATATCTCCTTCAACATGAAATGCGGGTATCCCCCTTTCTCCAGTTGTCCCAGATTCATTTCCACCGTACGTACTTCGGGATTTTGAAGCACGTTGTCCAGATTGACGACTTCCAATGCCTTGTCTCTGCGAATCACCGCTATCTCCCCATCTTGCAGATACACCACTTTATCCGTATACTCTACAATCGGAGTAGCATCCGAAGCCAGAAAGAATTCATCCTTCCCTATCCCTACCACCAGCGGACTGCTTTTGCGTGCTGCAATAATCTCATCGGGATTATTCTTGTCGAGCACCGCTATAGCGTATGCGCCAATCACCTCATGCAGAGCCAACTGAACGGCAGTAAGTAAATCTAAATGGTTGGAAAGTTGGAAAAATTCAATTAACTGTACGAGAACTTCGGTATCTGTACTACTTTTAAAGATGAACCCTTTTTTTTGTAGCTTTTCTTTCAGGGTAGCGTAGTTTTCAATAATACCATTGTGGATAAGAGCTAGATTCTTTGAAGAAGAAAAATGAGGATGAGCGTTAGCCTGACAAGGCTCTCCGTGGGTGGCCCATCGGGTGTGGGCAATACCAATTGTACCGGAAACGTCTTTTGGGGAAACAAAAGCCTCTAGGTCTGAAACCTTTCCTTTCGTTTTATAAACGTTCAACCTCCTTTTTTTGTCTATCAATGCGACTCCTGCGCTATCATAGCCCCGGTATTCCAACCGCTTCAGGCCTTTTATGAGAACAGGGTAAGCATCTCGTTTTCCAATATAGCCTACTATTCCACACATAATCTACTAAGTATATGTTCTGATTCGACTGCAAAGATACAAATATCAATTAACATAAATGCAATAAAAAACCATAAATAATTGACGAAAGCGATAAAAAAGTAAGAATAAAAATCGAAAAGAAATATTTTATTCGTTTTTTTAATAAATATGAAAACTTACAGTATGATATTGTCTGTTGTGGTTTTAGTTACGATTTGAAAGACAGTAAGCAAGCAAGAAGGGTAATGTGTAAAGAGGACCGTCATCCCGACGCCCCTCTCCGCAAACTTAAAACAACCAACAAAAGAAATAGATAACCTTTATGCAGTGATTATCTAATAAAAAGCAATTCACGATATTTAGGTAATGTCCACATCTGGTTGTCTACGATCAGCTCCAGCTTGTCAATATGATAACGTATCTCTTCCAGCATCGGGGCGATGGTATCGTGATAGGCAATGGCCTTTTCGCGCTCGCTCTCTATTTTGTTCGCCACTTTTCGCGCCTCCACCATGGCATTTACATGCTCGGTGATGAAAATGGTTCGCCGGGCAATCTCTTCGATAAGTTTCATGTTCTCGGCCGACAGTTGGGATGCTTTTTCCGCCGGGAAGAGCTCTTTCATTTTATACACATTGTTTATCAGCTTGCTTTGGTATTCGGTGGCTACGGGGATGATGTGGTTCATCGCCAGGTCGCCCAGCACGCGCGCCTCGATCTGGATTTTCTTTGTGTAAGTTTCCCATTTCACTTCATTGCGCGCCTCCAGCTCCTTGCGGGTCATCACGCCGGTGGATTCGAACATGGCGATGCTCGCGGGCTTCAAGTAGTTGTCGAAAATGAGCGGGCAGCTCGTTTCGCAGTCCAGACCCCGGTGGGCGGCCTCCGCCTTCCATTCGTCCGAGTAGCCGTTGCCGTCAAAACGGACAGGCTTGCACTCCTTGATGTAGCGGCGGATAATTTCGATGATGGCGGAGATTTTCGGTTCACCCTTTTCGATGAGCGCGTCCACGTCCTGCTTGAACCGGGCAAGTTGTTCGGCAACGGCCGCGTTGAGCGCAATCATGGCACTGGCACAGTTTGCCTCCGAGCCTACGGCGCGGAATTCGAAGCGATTGCCGGTGAAGGCGAACGGCGAAGTGCGGTTGCGGTCGGTATTGTCAATCAGCAGTTCGGGAATTTGCGGGATGTCCAGCTTCATTCCCTGTTTGCCTGCCAGTGAGACAAGGTCATCGTTGCCGCTTTCTTCTATATGGTCCAGCACTTGCGTGAGCTGTTTGCCCAGGAAAGAAGAAATGATGGCGGGCGGCGCTTCGTTGGCTCCCAGGCGATGGGCGTTGGTGGCACTCATGATAGAGGCTTTCAGCAAACCGTTGTGGTGGTATACCGCCATCAGGGTGTTGACTATGAAGGTGATGAAGCGCAGATTGTCTTCGGCGGTCTTGCCCGGAGCCATCAGCAGGACGCCGGTGTCTGTACCCAGTGACCAGTTGTTATGCTTCCCCGAGCCGTTGACGCCTTTGAAGGGTTTTTCGTGCAGCAACAGGCGGAAGCCGTGGCTCCGCGCCACCTTGCGCATGAGCGACATGAGAAGCATGTTATGGTCTACCGCCAGGTTGCATTCTTCGAAAATGGGAGCCAGCTCAAATTGGTTGGGAGCCACTTCGTTATGGCGGGTCTTGACGGGTATGCCCAGTTCCAGCGCCTGTATTTCAAGGTCTTTCATAAAGGCAGCCACACGGGTGGGGATGGCTCCGAAGTAATGGTCTTCCAATTGCTGGTTCTTGCTGGCTTCGTGTCCCATCAGGGTGCGCCCGGTCAGCAGCAGGTCGGGACGGGCGGCATACAGTCCTTCGTCTACCAGGAAGTATTCCTGTTCCCAGCCCAAGTAGGCCACCACTTTCTTCACTTCCGGGTTGAAGTAACGGCACACGTCCACGGCGGCTTTGCCCACAGCACTCAAGGCTTTCAGCAGTGGCGTTTTGTAGTCCAGCGACTCGCCGGTGTAAGCAATGAAAACGGTAGGGATGCACAGGGTGTCGTCCACCACGAAGACAGGCGATGAGGGGTCCCATGCACTGTAGCCGCGTGCCTCGAAGGTGTTTCGGATGCCGCCGTTGGGGAAGCTGGAAGCATCGGGCTCCTGCTGTACGAGGAGCTTGCCGGAGAATTCTTCCATCATTCCACCCTTGCCGTCGTGTTCCACAAAGGCGTCGTGCTTTTCGGCTGTGCCTTCCGTCAGGGGTTGGAACCAGTGGGTGTAGTGGGTTACACCTAGCTCGGTTGCCCAGCGTTTCATGCCTGCCGCCACTTCGTCGGCTATGGCACGCTCCAGGGGGGCGCCGTTGTCCATGGCGTCCGTCAGTTTGGCATAGACGGCGCCGGGCAGATACTTGAACATTTTCTCGCGGTTGAAAACGTATTTGGCGAAATATTCACTGGGCCTTTCGGCTGGTGTCTCCACCGTTGCTGCTTTCTTCTTGAAAGCCGTTTCGACTACTCTGAATCTTAATTTTGACATAATACCTAAATTTGTTTAGTTGTTGATTAGTAGAATGAATGGAAAAAACTTTTGTGATTAATTGTATGCCGACTCGCCATGCTCGTAGATATCGAGTCCTTCCTCTTCAATGCGTTTCGGAACACGCAAGCCATGTATCTTGTCCAGCACTTTAAAGACAATGAAGCCCATGCCTGCCGCCCACGCTCCTACCACGGCCGCGCCGAAGAGCTGTGCCAGCAGGAAGCTGCTGCCGCCGCCATAGAACAGCCCCTCTTCTGTGGCGAAGAGTCCTGTAAGGATCGTTCCCAGGCAACCGCAAACACCGTGTACGGACGATGCGCCTACGGGGTCGTCAATTTTCAGCACATGGTCGATAAAGTCGACTGCAAATATCATTACCACGCCGCAAATGGCACCGATAAGTACAGACCCGAAAGGCGATACCAGGTCACATCCCGCCGTGATGCCCACCAGTCCTGCCAGCACACCGTTCAGCGTGAGCGACAAGGAAGGTTTGCCATACTTCATCCAACTCGCCACCAGTGCGAAGAAACCTCCTGCACAAGCTGCCAGGTTGGTGGTGAGGAACACATGCGAAATGGCTGTCTGGTCTCCACTTGTTGCCGCTGCCAACTGCGAACCGGGGTTGAACCCGAACCAGCCGAACCAAAGGATAAACACGCCCAGGCAGGCAAGCGTCAAACTATGACCGGGGATGGCCCTTGATTTACCGTCTTTCCCGTATTTGCCAATACGCGGTCCCAGAATGGCGGCGCCCACCAGGGCAATCCATCCGCCTACGGAGTGAACCACCGTAGAGCCGGCAAAGTCATGGAAAGTAGTGCCGAACGTCCTCATCATAAAGGAGTTTTCGTCTCCGTTCATCAGCCATCCGCCGCCCCAGGTCCAGTGGCCGGAAACCGGATAAATGAGTACGCTGATAAAGACAGTATAGACCAGATACATGGAGAACTTGGTACGTTCTGCCATGGCACCGGACACGATGGTGGCCGCCGTGGCGCAGAATACAGTCTGGAAAATCAGGAAGCCTTCGATGGGCAATCCGTTGTCGATGATTTTGTCCATCGCCTCCAAGTTGAAAAAATGGGGGGCGCCCACAAAACCGCCTATGCCGAACATCAGCCCGAAGCCGATGAACCAGAACAGGATGGAGCCGAACATGAAGTCTACCAGATTTTTCATCAGCACGTTGGCCGTGTTCTTGGTACGGATGAACCCGGCTTCTACCAAGGCAAATCCCGGTTGCATGAAGAATACCAGCATGGCGGCAAGTAGCATCCATACGGTGTTGAGTCCGGTAGCAAGTTCGCCCAAGGCCCCGGCGGTTGCATCGGGCGCCGCGGTGGTGGCTGCCACGCCTGCATCTTGCGCCCAAAGGCCGGCGGGGAGCATAAATAAGAGTATAAGAAGTCCCTTCGGGCATAGTCTGTCTATGCCTTTTCTTTTCGTTGTATCCATAATTTTTCTCGTTTACGTTGTAGTATTGTTTTATTCTCGACTTTACCTTTGCCGGTAAAGGGAAGTAGCTTGCGCTTATTTTTCCTGTTCTGCATTATACAGGGCTATGTCACCCCGCTCGCCCGTGCGTATGCGGACGGCATCTTCAATGGGGATGACGAAAATACGTCCGTCGCCTATCTCGCCGGTGTGCGCCGCCTTGATGATGGCTTGCACTGTTTTCTCCACATTCTTTTCGCGCACCACGATGGAAACCAGAATTCTTTCAATCGAACTGGTATCATACACCACGCCACGGTAGATACGTCCCTGGCGTGCTTTGCCAATGCCTCTTACATCGTAGTAGGAAAACCATTCGATGTCGGCTTCGAGCAACGCGTCCTTTACGTCCTCGAACTTGGTCTTACGGATAATAGCCTCAATTTTCTTCATTGTTGTACTTGTAATTTATATGTTCCAATCTTTTTACCTTTTTAAAAACTGATACCTCTCTCTATTGTGTCGTTATGTCTGAATTTGTTATTGTATCTGCATTTTCTGCACTTCCTGTCAGAAACTCAGTCCGAATACGAAATAGGCCCCTTCGGTGCGCGGATTCACCGTCACCTTGGCGAAGGCGGGGACTGAGAATGAGTCTGTAATCTTGATTTCCTTGGATGCCCCAAGGCTGATGTCGCATACGGCGAATCCGTCCGAACCGCTGCATTCCGGATCTGCGGAGACGTTATAGAAGTCATTGGCCCATGGCGTGGCTCCTATTTCTGCCGTCCAGTCCAGGCCTGCCAGTTTGAAGGGGGCGGCGAGTGATATGTAAGAGGAGTAAGCCCGGTCGCCGTCCTTGTTCACCCCGTCGGCACCTGCAAAGTTGGTGTACCAGTTCACTGCCAGCGAACCGAAATCGTAGCCTATCTGCGCTTCGAATACATGGCTGGTATGGTGCGTGCCATAGTGGAAATAACCGGGACCGCCATTGAACCAGTAGTCTGTCACCGAAATGCTGAAACCGCCGGTGCAGTAGCCCAGCGTCAGGTCCAGTTCTTTCGTATCAGCGAACTCAATGCCTGCGGATCCCCATGCACCGAGCGAAAACCCTTTGTAGGCTACGGACAATGACGGCTGTATGCTTACGCCTCCCAAATCCTGTCCGCGCCAAATATAGCCGCTTACCAAGTCAGCTCCTACGCTGGCTTCCACCTTGTCTTGAGCGATGCTCGTTGCCGGCACTGTCATGGACATGCCTAATAGCAATACCGTTTCCTCAAAATTCATCTTCATAGCTTTTTACCTTTTAATTAATAATAGTGAGTATGTCATATTTTATATAACTATTGGCTTGATTGATGTAAGTCCGATGCAAGCACAAAGTGCTTCAAGGTGTTGTCATGTACTGTGCTCAGAGCAACCATTTTCTGATCCTTTTCATGGCTTCTTCGCAATCCGCCCGCTCTCCGAAAGCGGTCAAGCGGATATACCCTTCACCACTGGGGCCGAAGCCTACTCCCGGCGTGCCCACTACATTGGCTTCATACAGCATCTGTTCAAAGAATTTCCACGAGCTTACCTCTCCCGGCGCCTTCACCCACAGGTAGGGGGCGTTCTCTCCGCCGAAAACTTTGAGTCCTGTACTTTCCAAAGCTTCTTTCATTATGCGGGCGTTAGCCATATAATACTGTATGATGGCTTTCACTTGCTTTTTGCCCTCGGGGGTATAGATCGCTTCGGCACCACGCTGGGTGATATAGGATGTCCCGTTGAACTTGGTGCACTGGCGGCGGTTCCACATCCGGTTCAGCGGAATGCGCTCTCCTTCCAGCGTGGCGGCTGTGAGTTCTTTCGGTACGACGGTGTATCCGCAACGCACCCCGGTGAATCCGGCCGTCTTCGAGAAACTGCGAAATTCTATCGCTACTTTCTTCGCTCCTTTTATCTCATAAATGGAGTGAGGAATGTCCGGGTCTTGTATGTAGGCCTCGTAGGCAGCATCGTAAAGGATGAGGGTATCATTTTCCAATGCATAGTTCACCCATTTTTTCAGTTCGGCCTTGCTAATGACCGTCCCCGTAGGGTTATTGGGATAGCAGAGGTATAGGATATCTATCCTGCGGTCGGGGATTTCGGGTACGAAATTATTCTCGCTCAGGCAAGGCAAGTATACCACGTTGCTCCATCGCCCGTCTTCCAGTATCCCGGCGCGGCCGCACATTACGTTCGAGTCAATGTATACAGGGTAGATGGGGTCTGTCACGCCGATGCTGTTGTCGTGGCGAAGGATGTCTCCGATATTTCCCGTATCGCTCTTGGCGCCGTCACTGATAAAGACTTCGCCGGGTTCCAGATAGACGCCGCGCGGAGCGTAATCGTTCCTGATGACGGCATCTATCAGGAAATCATAACCTTGTTCGGGACCGTAACCGTGGAATGTCTCTTTGTTTGCCAGCTCGTCTACTGCCTTATGCATGGCTTCGATGGAAGTTTGAGGCAGCGGGCGGGTTACATCTCCGATACCCAGACGGATAAGGTCCGTTTTGGGATGAGAGACTTTGAATGCATTTACCTTTTTGGCAATGTCCGAAAACAAGTAATTGTTTGGTAGTTTTAAAAAATGTTCGTTTACTAGTGCCATCGTTGTTATTGTTTTTATCGTTGTTTTAAGTTTTTCAAAATCAGTATCACATCTCTATTTCGCCTTCGAAAACCTTTCCGGCCGGACCGGTCATGTATACATGTCCGTCTTTCTCGTTCCAATGGATGTGGAGATCGCCTCCGTCCATCCTTACCCACGATTTTCGTCCGGCTTTATGGTTCAGTACGGCTGCCACGGCGGTGGCGCAGGCTCCTGTTCCGCAAGCCATTGTGATGCCCGAACCTCTTTCCCACACTCTCATCCGTAGGGATTGGTCCGGCAATATTTCTACAAATTCCACATTGGTCCGCTCAGGAAAAAGCGGATGATTTTCCAGTTTCGGACCAACCGCCGGCAAATCCACCTCTTTTATATCATCTACGAAAATGACAACATGCGGATTTCCCATGCAGACGAATGTTCCTTTGTATTCTTTTCCATCGGCCAGGATAGTTTCTGCCAGCATTCCACCGGTTTTCATAGCTATCTGTCCGGGGTTTGATAGCAGGGGTGTACCCATATCTACGGTTACATCCTTCACCACCCCGTTGCCTGTATGAAGTTTCAGGATTTTGATTCCCGAAAGGGTTTCCAGTGTGATCACCTCCTTATCCGTCAATCCTTTCTCGTATACATATTTGCCTATGCAGCGCGAGGCGTTTCCACACATCATGGCTTCGGAGCCGTCTGCATTGAATATACGCATACTGAAATCCGCTTTCTCGGATGCTCCAATCAGTACCAGACCGTCTGCACCGATACCGGTATGATAAGCGCTCCATTTTCTGGCGGCTTTTATCGGATCTTGCAGCGGAGAAGACAAGGTATTTACATAGATATAATCATTGCCGGTTCCTTGCATCTTGGTAAACTTGATAGTTGTTGCCATTTTGATTAATACTTATTTATTGTAGTTTCCTTTTGCTTTTAATTCTGTGCAAATATATATCTTTTTGATATTTTATAAGATATAATCGTTTCTATTTTCTTATTTATTTTCATTCTAATAACAAATAGAAACCGAAATATTTGTTTTATCTTTCAAATTACATCAAAACAAGGGAAGATAGTTTTGAATTGTAAGTAAATAGGTCGTTATATGATTGGGGAATGTAATATTCCCATTATTATATCCGGTCGGCGGACAAACACGGACTTAAAATTTAAATTTGTACTTGCAAACCCAATGACAGGTAAAGTAAAAAAGTCCGTGTTCTATCCGTCATCCCGTTCTATAAATAAACATTTTGTGATATGATTGAGGATTATCATTTCATATATTCCCAATGGAATGGACTTTTACATATTTGTCTGCCCGAACCACCGTCCA
>NZ_JBDFXP010000018.1:0-100729 GCF_040911965.1 Phocaeicola sp. RTP21359st1_B8_RTP21360_211022 | reverse complement strand
GAGAAAAATCCAAATGACTTCAATTGGAGATGAAACAAAAGAGGCCATCTCAACTCTATTTTGAGACAGCCTCTTTTCATTTACTTACGATCTCTTATTCTTGACCAAAACCATATCCATTAGTTAAAACACCGTTTGAATTCTTGATAACATCAGGATGATAAGGAATTAAGTAAATAGGAGCCTCACCTGCAATGTATCCATTAAATACATACGAATTATATTCATTTTCCAATTCTACGATTTTTGCTCCCCATGGTTGTTTAGTATATCCATCAGCTTCTAAAGCTTTAGCCTCACTTCCATTCGGATCGATATATTCAAACAATCCTTTAATAGCAAGATTAGTAACATTCCCAGCTGTAAGATTCTTCGTTGAAGTCCCATTAGAAGCAGCTACAGATGCCCAATCATCGTTCTGACCTCTCCAACCTGGAAAGAGTACCGGATTCGTTTTATCAGTACAGGTCGTAGTCAGTCTATAATTTACTCCAAAATCTGCAGGATTTACTTTTTTAACCCAAATATAGGATGAAATAGTATTACCATTATCAAAAGTATGATAACCTTTAGATTTTAAATCACTAATCATTGCACTAGTACGCTTATGGAAGTTATCAATAGCCATTCCCAATTTATTATTACGGATCAAATCATAACGACGGATACCTTCACCACCAAACTCCAACTTACGTTCTTCAAGGACAGCATCCAATACAGAACCACATTTACTGATAAAGCCATCTACATTAGCTTCTGATGTAGAAGCAAAAGCACGATTACGAACCATAGACAAATATTGCTTGGCAGAAGCGTCATCACCCAATGCTGCTTTTACTTCAGCCAACATCAAAATGATATCCGAAAAACGCATATAAGGAGTATTGATACCAGCCTGACGGCTCTTAATAACCCAAGGATTAGCTTGACGATTCTCGTCCCATTTATTCAAAGCAATACCACCATTATTAGCTACAGAGCCCATAGTAAAAGGAATAATCTTCTCAGAGCCATCACCAGTCGAACCGGTCACCGTACATGTAACGTCACGGCGCATATCATTCGGATCAAAATCACCATAATAATAAACTGCATGGAAACGGCTCTGACCATAGTTCTTACAAGGATAAGCAGCAGAACCGCCACCAGACGACGGACGTCCGAATGCATAAGGACGTTCACCCTGCTTACCACGAGTTTCAGGAATTTCATATACATTTTCATCTGCAATCGTTTCATCCATCATTTGTTGGAATACATACTGATAAGGATTACCAAATGTCTTCTTATCACTGCTTCTAGGGTCATTAACCTGCAAAGCTGTAGTACCAGAATTATTTACAGCAGAAGTAAGATAAGTTTCTGCAATCTTATAAAACTTCTCCCAATCTGTACGGCGACCATAAAAACACTGAGTAGCTGATGTTTCGCCTGCTTTCTCAAAAGACAATACATTACCGTCAAGATCCTTATAATAATCATTTCCAAAATCAGAACGACGAGTCTGATATCCACCTTCCATCAAAGCCATGCGAGCAATCAAGCCTTGTACATAAGTTCTAGTCATGAAAGTCTTATCAATCCCCGAAGATTCTCCCGCTCTAAACATTAAAGGCTCAACCTCTTTCAATTTATTAATATGATATTCCGCAATCACATCACGGGGAGTTATCTCACTGGCCTCTTCACCAGCCTGAAGCTGATGAGGAATATCTCCATAAAAACGAATCAGTTCATGATAACAAGTAGCACGCAAAGCGACAGCCTCACCATAAATCTGACTCAATTCAGATGGTCCGTCCTGAGTCGCAAATCCAGCAAAAGCAGAAGACCCTTCCACAGCAGAAATCAATGTATTTGTTGTAGCAATAATAGCATACAGTGATTCCCAAGTTCCTTTTGCATTACCATATTGAGAAATAGTATAGTTAGAAGGTCCCTTCTTTGTAAAAGTAGCATCTGAATAACCATATAAATTTTCAGGAACATGACGAGCTATTTGTGATGCATAAGCCTCAGGATGACGCTCTGCATCAGAACCACAAACCACCAAGTCATAAAATACGCCATTAGAATGTACCCCTGCATTTCCACGCCACTTTTCATAAGCATTATAAAGTGCGGCACGGGCAGTAGACGCTTCAGAAAATACAAAATCCACATCAGCCTCTGAAGGTGAAGAAGTATCCAAGAAGTCTTCACAAGATGTAGCAGCAAACAGCATTCCTACACCCATCATTGTATATAATATTTTTTTCATCGTTACGTGTTTTTTAATTATTAGACTTCAAATTAAAATTCAACATTCAAACCCACCGTAAATGTACGAGCACGCATGTATGCCCCCCAGTCAAGTCCAAGAGTAGGATAAGACTTGGCTTTATCCGGATCTGAGTTTACTTCAGGATCAAGACCTGAATAACCTGTAATGCAGAATAAATTACCTCCCGTGACATATATACGTACTTTCTGCATGTATGCTTTTGTTGTCCATGCTTTTGGCAAAGTATAACCGACAGTCAATGTATTCAAACGCAAATATGAAGCATCCTCTACATAATCAGATAATATAGGGGCATCTTCATAATAAGGAAGAGCATATTTAGCATTAGCATTTAATTGTTTCAAAGCTGTCGGCTCTATTACCGGTACCAAATTTCCATTCTGTATATCATACAATTGAAAAGCACCTGCCAAATCTTTATACTTATTAAGTCCCAAACCAGTTTCTTTACCACCACTAAGCTGACTCATTGTAGCAACATTATATACTTTTCCTCCAATCTGATAAGTGAAATTAGCTCCAAAATCAATATTTTTATAATTACCATTTAAAGAAAAACCACCTGTATGTTTTGCTTGGACTTCACCCAAATCAACAACATCATCCAAGTCAACAATACCACTTTTATCAACATCCTGTAATTTCAAAGCGCCAGGAAAGGCAATCTGACCATCTGCCACTTGCAGTTCTGATGGTCTACGATAAGTACCAGTAGCTGCAGTTGAGATATCAGGTATACCTGCTTTTAATTTATAAACGCCATCCACATAATCAAAATCATCTACCGTATAGAAACCGGCACTTTTGAAACCTCGAATAACACCTACAGGTTTGCCCTCTGACAGAACATAGTCATATGAAGGATGTTGTGCTGAAGACCCCCATCCACTATTATAGTAAATATCTTTACCACCATCTAACTCATCAATATTATTCTTATTGAAGTTATAAGTCGCCGATACGTTCAAATTAAAATCCTTAGTACGAATCAAATGATAATTCAAAGCCAATTCAACACCTTTGTTAGAAGTCTGACCAATATTTCGATACTGATAGCTATAACCTGTAGAAGAATCAATTTCTTGACGCATCAACAAATCACTTGTTGTATTCCAATACAAATCCAAAGTACCAGACAAACGGCTTCCCCACAATCCAAAATCAAAACCAATATTACGTGAAGTAGTAGTTTCCCATTTCAAGTCTGGATTAGCTTTCATTCCGTTCGGTTCATAAGTGGAGACCACATTACCATTATAAGTAGTAGTTCCTGTTTTCCAAGTTTCACGCCATAAACTAGCATCAATATTATCAGCACCCGCAAGTCCATAAGAAAGACGCAATTTCAAATTATCAACAACTCTTGCCAATGGCTGAAAGAATGGTTCATCAGAAATACGCCATGCAAAAGCACCAGCAGGAAAATATCCCCAACGATGATTGGGACCAAACTTAGAAGAGCCATCAGCACGTAATGTAGCAGTCAATAAATAACGTCCCTTCAACGAATAGTTACCACGTCCAAAGAAAGAAACCGTAGTAGAAGGAGTATTAATTTTATTTGAATAAGAATTATCGGCATGACCAGCTTGATACATATTGAACATACCAAAGACACGATCCATGTCCCAGCTTTCAGCCATCGAATATCCGGCACCAATCATTTCACTTGAAGCACCCGTATTTTTAATGACTTCGTTACCCAACAAGAAAGAAAGATTATGATTATCTCCCAAACCTTGTACTTCATAATTCACTGTAGTAACAGAACGCCAATTTTCAGTATTGCCTTTTGTCAACTTAGCATATTTATATCCTCTAGTAAAATTATCAGCAGAAGAAGCAGAACCATCATCGTAATATTTACCCTCACTCCATCCGTGACCAATCGCAAATTCTGTACGAGCTTTCAAACCTTTAATAATCTCCCAGTTCAAAGCAGCATTTGCACGGATATTTTGGCGATTTGTCAAATCAGTGATAGCATTAGTAAGACCAACAGGATTGGCACCCACCTCAATATTCTTAGATCCCATCTGGAACAAAGCATCGTCACCGTTTCCTAAAGGAGTATCAATCGGACGATACTGATAAGCAGAAGATAAAAGAGAACCACGTCCACTTCTAGCCTCATCTTTACCTTCAACATTAGTGCTGACGTAACGTGCATCCAATTCAAAACTCAGTCCTTTTGCCAACTCTTGTTTCAATTTCAAGTTAGTAGAGAAACGTTCATAGCCTGATTTTATTTTAATACCATCATCATTCAGATAGTTAACAGAAAATGATATTTTCGTTTTTTCACTGCCACCATTTATGGTCACATTGTGATTTTGAGCACTAGCTGTACGAAGCATATCATCAGTCCAATTATGGGAATCCATATTCGCATATTCACTATAATGATTACCATATTTTTCTCCTAAACCAAAATAACTAGCCATCTGATCTCCCATTCCCAATGCAGTTCCATATCCCCAAGTATGTTTTACATAATCCTGAGCAGACATAGGTTCTGGAGTCTTTGCAGCCCATTTACTTTGATAATATCCACTATATGATACAGAAACCCTATCTTTATCCGCACCTTTAGTCGTAACCAAAATCACACCATTTGCACCACGAGCACCATAAATAGCTGTTGAAGAAGCATCTTTCAAGACATCAATTGACACAATCTGATCTGCAGGAATATCAGAAATAGAACTAACCGGGAAACCATCCACTATAAAAAGAGGATCATTGCTTTGTGAAATAGAGCCTCCTCCACGTACACGAATAGAAACGGAAGCTCCAGGACGACCATCTTGAGAAACGACAGAAACACCTGCCAATTTACCTTGTAAAGCCTGAGAAACATCGGCAACCGGGTTGGCAACTAAAGCTTCATTACTTACCGAAGCTACTGAACCTGTCAAGTCACGTTTCTTCACAGTACCGTAACCAATAACCACAACTTCGTCCAAAGTTTCGGTATCTTCTTTCAGTACGACATTAATTGTTTTTTGATTACCCACTTTCACTTCTTGAGTAATATAACCTATATAAGTTACAGACAAAACATCATTGTCTTTAACCCCAGAAAGCGAAAAATTACCATCGAAGTCCGTAATGGTACCATTAGTCGTTCCTTTTACCAAGACGTTTACACCAATCATCGGTTCACCTGCTGCATCTTTAACAGTACCGTTCACCTGACGACCTTGAGCAAAAGCAACCAAACAAAGCATACTCAAAAAAAGAGTTGAGATAGCTTTTCTAGCTAATTCTTTTAGATTCATAAGATGTGTTTTTATAGTTATTAAAATGTTTTTTTAAGGTTTTGACCTTAGCTTCACTGTTGCAAAATTATGAATATAACATTACCTTGATGTGTAGTTTTTATCTTTTTATGTGGATTTATTAGGTATTTTTTACGGGATCCAATTATTCAACACAACAAAAAAAGGAAACCTCCACCAACGTAGAAGTCTCATTTTCAAGCAATTACAAAATCAATCTAGTCTATTGGGTCCCAATCACTTTGAGTACGAAAAATAGCATCGACCGTCACCGCCTCAGCTTCTTTCTTTGTTAACTGTTTGCTCCACGCCACCCTTTCCGAAGCATTTGCACCCTCACCGGTATTTTTATATTCCATATAACGGGCGGTTTCTTCATTAGACTGCTTACCCCAATTGTGCCATCCGGCAAGAACAATATGTTTCCCCAATTCACATTCTATAAATAAAGTATAAGCATATGGACGCCAAGGACGACCTAAATACACTTTATCCACTCCCGGTTCTGCCGTCAGCTTACAGTGCTTAAAGACATATCCATATTTAGCCTCTTTCGGAGTGGAAGCAGCCGTTACATACGAATTGCGTTTACTGTGAATAATACAATCTTCAAATAAAGCGGTGGAAGGACCGAAAATAAAGTCGGTAGTACCATCAATATAACAATCCTTGAAATAAAGACGGGTAAATTTAGCACCGGTATAAATAGTGTCCTGATTGCCCAAGATACGACAATTGATAAATTTCAAACGGTCACCTTCCGTATGTAAAGCTACCGCCTGTCCCAACTGAGCCGCATTGTTCTCAATAGTCAAATTTTTAAAAGTGATATCACTGCCCTCTACCTTCACCGTATAAGTGCGGAAAGTACCCATTTTATTTATATTCGCATGATCATCATAAGTAATAATCGTCTTATCACGATCTTCACCTATAATATCTATATTTTCCACCCATGAAGGAACAATCACTTTCTCCTTGTATACTCCGTTCTTCACATAGATCGTAACAGTATAATCCATGAAAGCCCGCGCACTCTCTATAGCCTCCTGCAAAGTACGAAAATTCCCCGTTCCATCACGTGAGACTACAATTGTATCCTGACGTTCCTGAGCCCATGCTGCGCTTACAACAGACAATAGCAACAATAATCCTAAAACTTTCCTCATCGTATCACCTCCTATTATTCACATGCAGTTCCACAACTGTTTTTCTGAAACAAACGTTCCCATTCCAGACTGGCCATAATAAACGGACCTACTGCCTTCGCATCATTAGAACGTATTTTTTCAGTTATATAATAATTATAATCTCCGGTACGATACACCGGCTTGCCTCCCAAACCTGCAACAGCACAACCTTTAGTAATAGAAACCACACCTTTATCATCCACTTCTATAAATTGGGTCAAAAGCCCTTCATATCCCTTTTTAGCCACTTCCATGTACGAAGGACAAATATATCCCTTACGTAACGCTTTCAACAGAGTATATACAAACATGGTAGAACAAGAGGATTCCAGATAATTCCCCTCATCCCCGCTTCTGTCAATTACCTGATACCATACCCCTGTTGCTGGATCTTGAGTACGTTTAATCTGGGCAGCCAGTTTATTCAATATTTCGATAACAGATTCACGTCCGGCTTCGTGTTCCGGTATAAAATCGAGTACATCCACACAAGCCATTGCATACCATCCCATGGCGCGTCCCCAACAGTGTTGCGACCACCCGGTAGTTTTATCCGCCCACTTTTCACGCTTGCTCACATCACATGCATGACGGTATAGATCAGTCTTCGGATCATAATTATGGCGGGCCACTGTGACAAACTGATTGATAATATCAGCATAATCATTCACACGGTTGTTACGGTAAGCATACTCCGCATAAAATGGTTGCCCCATATAAAGCCCATCCAGCCACATCTGATTCTCATAAATCTTCTTGTGCCAGAAACCGCCATCGGCATTACGAGGATGCGTATCCAACTGACTGCGCAACAAATCCAATGCTTTCTTGTATTTCTCGTCCTTAGTCTGCTCATAAATACGGAAAAGCATCTTGCCGGAATTCAGACGGTCAATATTATATTCCTCCAGTTTATAAGTTTCGATAGAGCCATCCTGATGAATCATTGTATCAGCATAAGCCACAGCATAATCAAAAAACTTTTTATCACCGTATGCATCATATACATCCAGCATAGCTTGAAGTTCCAGGCCATGACAGTAATCCCACTTCAAACGGGTCTGAAAATCCAATTGCCAAGATTCGGGACAACGCACCATTTCTGATTCCGCCATACGTACAGACCAAGGCTTATTACCACAAACCTGCTGAGCCATGCCAATCAAAGGAACAGCCGCAAGCAAACCGGACACAATAATTTTACAAATAGAATTCTTTTTCATGAAGACACTTATTTTTAGTATTAGACCTATTTATTTTATGAAACAAAAGTAGTATTTTCCTCGAAAAGCAGTGTGCACTTTTCAACCTACTAAGTGTATTATTTGGTATTCGTGTGCGAAAACGGTTATTTTTGTGCACGATAACGATAAAAATCGTTCAAAAATTGTCTTTTTACTAATTATTATGTCTTTCAGGTTTGATAAGTTGAGAAAAGGTTTTATTTTTGGGGCAGTTTTTAATTTATACTATTGTAGAAAACACAGTCATTTACTATTAATTCACAAGAGAATGGAACAAGTTTTTAGTTATATCATCGGTTTAGGAGCAGCGGTGATGATGCCTATAATTTTTACAATCTTAGGCGTTTGTATCGGAATCAAATTCAGCAAAGCATTAAAAAGCGGTTTGTTGGTAGGTGTTGGTTTCGTTGGTCTATCAGTGGTTACCGCACTTCTGACCAGCAGTCTGGGTCCGGCCTTAAGCAAAGTGGTCGAAATATATGGCCTGCAACTGAAAGTATTCGATATGGGATGGCCTGCTGCTGCAGCCGTAGCTTATAACACTTCCGTAGGGGCATTCATCATTCCGGTATGTCTGGCCGTTAACATCTTAATGTTATTGACTAAAACCACCCGTACGGTTAATATTGATTTATGGAACTATTGGCATTTCGCTTTTATCGGAGCCGTAGTTTATTTTGCAACAGATAGTATTTTGTGGGGATTCTTCGCTGCTGTTATCTGTTATATCATCACATTAATCTTAGCAGATTACACAGCAGACAAATTTCAAGGTTTCTATGATAAAATGGAAGGTATTTCTATTCCGCAGCCCTTCTGTGCAGGTTTCGTACCATTCGCTCTCATTATAAATAAGGTATTGGACAAAATTCCCGGATTTGAAAAGCTGAACATTGATGCGGAAGGTATGAAAAAGAAATTCGGTTTATTAGGCGAACCTCTCTTCTTGGGTATCCTGGTAGGATGTGGCATCGGTGCATTATCTTGCAAGAACGGACAAGAAATAGTAGACAAGATTCCTTATATTCTAGGTTTAGGTATCAAGATGGGAGCGGTAATGGAGTTGATTCCCCGTATTACCAGCCTGTTCATCGAAGGGTTGAAACCCATTTCGGACGCTACCCGCGAACTGATCGCCAAGAAGTTTAAGGGTGCTGTAGGCTTAAATATCGGTATGAGTCCTGCCTTGGTGATCGGACATCCGGCCACGTTGGTTGTATCATTACTATTAATCCCTGTTACTATCTTATTGGCAGTGGTGCTTCCGGGCAATGAATTCTTGCCATTGGCTTCATTAGCTGGCATGTTCTATGTATTCCCATTGATATTACCTATCACAAAAGGAAATGTAGTAAAGACTTTCATCATTGGTTTTGTTGTGCTGGCCATCGGTCTGTATTTTGTAACAGATCTGGCTCCTTATTTCACCAAAGCAGCACATGATGTATACGCCAAGACACAAGATGCTGCCGTAAACATCCCGTCTGGTTTTGAAGGTGGTGCGTTGGATTTTGCTTCAAGTCCTTTCTCATGGGCTATTTTCCATTTGACTTATTCATTCAAATGGATTGGTTCCGGAATTTTAGTACTGATAACACTATTCTTAATGGTGCTGAACCGTCGTTCTATCATTAAATACCAGAAAACAATGAAAAATTAAAATTTAAAGATAATGATTATGAAAAAATTAGCGATTGCAATGATGCTGAGTGTTTCTGCCTTGGCAGCTTCAGCTCAAGTAAATTACAAAGTACAGACCGCTTGCCATCCGCAAGATGTGAAACACTATGATACAGAACGTCTGCGTAGTTCATTTATGATGGAAAAGGTGATGGCGCCGGATGAGATCAATGTTACATACACCCTTTACGACCGTCTTATTTACGGAGGAGCTATGCCGGTAAACAAAATTTTGAAGCTGGAAACTTTCCGTGAACTGGGTCCGGAAATCACTTACTTCCTTGAACGGCGTGAACTAGGAGTCATCAATGTAGGCGGTGATGGCGTAGTTACTGTAGACGGTAAAGAATATCCTATGAAATACAAGGAAGCCCTCTATGTAGGTTGCGGGAATAAAGAAGTTACTTTTAAAAGTAATGACGCTGCCAAACCGGCTAAATTCTATATCAATTCGGCACCGGCTTACAAGCCATACGTTACTCAATTGATCACTACCGACGCCAAGCTTCAAAAAGCAAATCCTAAACAGTATGCTTTAGCTATCTCAGATCATTATGGAAAAATGGAAGATAGCAACGACCGTATTGTAAACCAGTTAATTGTAAAAGATGTATTGGAAAGAGTGAAAAACGGTGGTACAAACCAATTACAGATGGGACTTACTGAACTGGCTCCGGGTTCTGTATGGAACACCATGCCGGCCCATACACATACCCGTCGTATGGAAGCCTACTTCTATTTCAACCTGCCTGAAGGAAATGCCATTTGCCACCTGATGGGCGAACCGCAAGAAGAGCGTCTGGTATGGTTACACAATGAACAAGCTATCACTTCTCCCGAATGGTCTATCCATGCCGCTGCAGGTACCAGCAACTATACCTTTATTTGGGGTATGGGAGGTGAAAACCTGAAATACAGTGACAAGGATGAAATAAAATACACAGATATGAGATAAGTAGAATGGTACACACCATTACTCATTAACTCTTGTCATTCTGAATGTTGCAAGAAATCAACTCGTTTTCAGTTTTTTTGCGACATTCAGAATGATTTTTTTTAGAAATCTTACCATTGTACCGATTTATACAGGCTTTCCACCAATTTTTGCATAGAGAATAGGTACAGAATGGTTATTTTTGCGTCTAATAAGAAAAACATAATTAAATCTATTATCATGAGTACATTTCAAAAAGTAGGTGAGAAGATGACAAACTTCAGATGGATAATCTGTGGTCTGCTATTCTTTGCCACTACAGTCAATTACCTCGACCGTCAGGTGCTTTCACTAACCTGGAAAGACTTCATTGCTCCGGAATTTCACTGGACGGATTCGAATTACGGAGATATCACAGCTATTTTCTCTATAGTGTATGCCATTGCCAACCTGTTCGCCGGTCGTTTCATTGACTGGATGGGAACTAAAAAAGGTTATCTCTGGGCTATCTTTGTCTGGTCCTTAGGAGCTTGTCTTCATGCATTGTGCGGTTGGGCAACCGAAGAAACATTAGGTATTCATAACGCAGAAGAGATGCTTTCTGCAACAGGAGCCGTCGCTTCAACTATCGCTATTACCAGCGTTTATTACTTTATCGCTGCCCGAATCGTATTAGGTGTAGGTGAGGCAGGAAACTTCCCAGCAGCTATTAAGGTAACAGCCGAATATTTTCCGAAAAAGGACCGTGCATATTCCACTTCCATCTTTAATGCAGGTTCTACAGTAGGTGCTTTAGCCGCTCCGATCACTATTCCTCCTTTGGCACGTTATTTCCAAAGTATTGGTGTGGGCAACGGATGGGAAATGGCTTTCATCGTTATCGGTGGTTTAGGATTCATTTGGATGGGACTTTGGATGTTCCTCTATAAGAAACCCAATGTCAACCCTCGCGTGAATGCTGCCGAACTGGAATATATCGAACAAGACAACAACAATCCTGAAGAATCAGCAGAACAACAAGCTGCTGCCAACGACTTCGACAACAAGAAGATTTCATTCTTGCAATGTTTCAAATTTCCCCAAACATGGGCTGTATTTGTCGGTAAGTTCATGACTGATGGCGTATGGTGGTTCTTCCTGTTCTGGACTCCGGCATATATTTCGGATGTATACGGTTTCGCTTCAGATACGGGTACCGCACAAATGTTGATTTTCGTATTATATGCTATTACCATGTTATCTATTTATGGTGGTAAGTTACCTACTATTATCATTAATAAAACAGGTAAGAATCCATATGCAGCCCGTATGCAGGCTATGCTTATCTTTGCCTTGTTCCCACTGCTGGCATTGTTTGCCCAACCTTTAGGCAATTATTCATATTGGTATCCTATCATTATTATCGGTATTGCAGGTGCTGCACACCAATCATGGTCTGCCAATATTTATTCTGTAGTAGGTGATATGTTCCCCAAAAGCACCATCGCTACTATCGTAGGTATTGGTGGTATGGCAGGTGGTATAGGTTCATTCTGTATTAATATGGGATCTGGCAGACTGTTTGACTATGCAGCAGAAACGAATATGACTTTTATGGGATTCGAAGGAAAACCTGCCGGCTACTTCATCATATTCTGTGTATGTGCCGTAGCTTATTTGGTTGGTTGGATTATCATGAAAGCATTGGTCCCCAAATACAAACCGGTTGATGCCTAATTAAAGAATTCACCACAGACTACACACCTAAGTAGCCTGTGGTATTTTTTTCCCTAATAAATAGTTTTCAGAAGATATTGATAGATAGAATTATGACTTAATATTTCAGGGACTCCTGTGATAAAAAGCTGCTTGCGTGCACGCGTTAAAGCGACATTCAGCTTACGGTCAATCTGTACACCGTCCTCTTCTGTCAGGTTGGGCAGAAACCTTAATTGATAGAGGTGATTCACACAAAAAGAATAAATAATGACATCACGTTCGCTGCCCTGATACCGTTCCACAGTGTCAATGGAAATCCTACTCAAAGCAGGAATAGCCAATGCCTGAAGCTCTTTACGTATCAAAGCAATCTGACTTCGATAAGGAGTAATGACCCCTAACGTTCGATTCGGATCAAATTCCTCTTCATGAGCCAGATACACCTCTTTGGCTAAACCGGCGACAATCTGTGCCTCATATCTGTTTGTTTTTCCGGAAACGCTCTCCAAATCTTGCTTCGAAGGGATAAAACGTACCGGAGCCTCTATGTGCTCCAACTGATGAGGTAATCCCAAAGCCTCCAATTTTCCGGCATAAAATGCTTTATTGGGAAAAAAAGCCACTCCCGGATGCATACGCCCCTGACGGCAAAGCATATCTATCGCTTTAGGAGATTCTTCTTTTAAATGAAAACGATAAAGCCGCTCAAACAGAGAATCTTTTAAATTAAAAAGTCCGGCTTCCCTAAGTCCCTCATCATGCACTTCAGAATGTCCGCTATTCTGCAAAATAACGGCAGGCAACTGTTTATGATCACCTATCAGGATAAATTTACCCACTGCATTTCTTTCATCGGCAAACTTGGCACACAGAATACCCAACAATTGGGGTTCTAATATTTGGGTGGCTTCATCCACTATGGCTACATCAAAACGTTTTAATTTAAAAAGTTCAGCTTTAGCCGCAATAGAGGCCACGGTTCCAACATATACTCTGCAATCTGCCATACGGATATTCACCTCTCTCCTACTGTTACATTCCGCCAATATATTCTCCAACAGATGTCCTCTAAAACGTACATCACAGGAAAGCTCACTTCCCACCCGTATATAATCTATACAGGGGGTGATAGAGGACAGTGACTGACAAATTTCATCAACAGCCCGGTTGGTATAAGCCAGTAACAATATCTGCATAGATGATGCTGCATAGAAATGTTCCACCATTCTACGCAACGCCCTCGAAGTCTTTCCTGTTCCGGGAGGTCCCACCAGAAGAAAATAATCACGGGCCGACTCAGCTTTCAACGCCACCCTCTCAAAATCATCACCGGTCAGCGCTATAGCTTCATCAAAAGACGAATCAAAGCGGGGAGGCCGTTGTCCCAGCAATAATTCCCGTCTTTCCGTATTCGCATCCAGAAAAGCGGAGAGTCCCAAATACATACTGCGAAATGTAGTATCCATCGTATCATGTTCTACAGCATAACGACTGTCCGGAGAAAAAACGGAAGCATTACGTTGGGTAGCACGTAAACGAATACGCAATTCTGTATCTGTAATCTGCTCAATATTACCCTTAAAAACCATTTTATTGGTCGCATTATCCAAGTCATTATTACGCTCATACAACACAACCACATCTCCTGTACGGAAATTGGGAAGAAACATTTCATCATATTGCGGAATAGACAAAAGTATATAAGCCTTATGAGCCTGTGATGCCCTATTTTCCATTATCTGCAAATCATATAATATCTCTCCCGCCTCACGTTTCTCATCCAGTGTACTCAGCCAAAGAGCTGAAGCCCCTGCACGTCCTTCATAATCCACATCTCCCGATTTGGAGGTATAAAGTTCTTTTGTAATGAAATTATAAAGCGTATAAAAATAGGCCTGCTCCAAAGGTTCCAACGCCGACAGCTTCTCCCGGAAACGCGAGATAGAGGGCTTCAAATACTGTTCCCAGAATCTGCCGCTCAGTTTTCTTTCATTCACCACCTCCGGATTGATTTGTGCCAACAAGTTGCGTGTAAAATCAGGATGATTATGGAATTGTACCCCATACTCGGCAGCAACAATACGGTTACGCAAATTGATAACCCGCCTTACCTGAGCCCACGATGCTCTGGCCGGATACAATAAAGGATAACGGGTATAAAGCAAATAGGGATGCATACGCCGCCGGTCCTGTCCCATGCTATATTCCAACACTGCCATATATAGCAGCATCTGAACCTTATTATTTTCCTTGGGTTCCACTTTTCCCTGCATGGAGAATTCATCCGCTTTGCCCGATTTCATTTCTATAAAGCTGCTCATATCCCGCTGCATATAGTCCAGACGTCCCTGAATGCCCAACGCCTCGCAAATATAGGACGGTTCCAGCACAGCCTCCTTTTTATCCAGATTATACCCCGGCTCCAAAAAAGTGTGTTGTACAACGTCCCGTATATGCTCAAAATGCATCCGGCAATCCTTGGCAAACTCTTTCTCTTTGGACGGGTCACGAAGTTCGGCACAAGCAGCCAGTTCAATGGGATACTGCCGGAATGCCTTCTTCATACAGTCTATATAGTCCGGCTCCTCCTCACCTGCATGTATCCATTCATCCAGGAACAGATTGGCTATATTTCCCAATAGCAAAGGGCGGGCATTATCAATCGGCACCAGCCGGCTCAAAAAATAGTTTGCCGGATGGCTGCCATAATCCTTGTAACATTCCGCCAATGAACTGATATCTATCAAATAATCCGGTTCCAATACGATAAAAGAAGGGGTATAAATTCCATCCCTATCTACAGAAACATCCAGCAGATTAAGCTGGGCATATCGCCAAAGTTCCTTTATGGTTTCTTCAAATTCATGATTGATACCGGGTTTATTATAAACAACTCGTATAGGTTCATCAGCTATTACATCTACAGGATGTACATACAAATAGGTATCATCGGCATAATCAAAGCATACACGGATGCGGCGGATGTATTCCATCTTTTCTTTTTTCCCTGAAGATGCTATTTCCTGCTTGGGAAGAACTGAGAACAACTTCAATGGAATATCCTGTGCAAACATCTTCCTATATGCGTATGCCACTGCACGCAAATCACGCAGGAACTCTTCTTTTACAGGAGACTTACGATGGTTCAAAATATCATTGGAAGTCAGACGAAAGGTATGTAACTGATTCTGTTCTTTCAGATCCAGCCCATATTGAGTGGCTACATAATTAATACGGGCGGCCAAATCAGTGGTCTGCAAACTATTCCCTTGTATCTTTTCACGCACCACACGCTCCAATGATTCACGCAATTGCCTGTAACGGCGTTCCAATGGCTGGTTTTCATCTACATAAAGCCTGTATAACTCTTCGTAATATTCTTCTATCTCTTCATTCATGCCGTAAAGATACACAAATTATTATTTATAGAATACTGGCATAATAATAGGATGGGTTTCCCATTTACGGGTCATCGGATTAAATTCCCTCTCTGCTCCCGCTTCAATTCCGAAACTATCCGATATTTTAAATTCCAAAGTGCCTCCGTATGAATTCTGGTTCATAAAAAG
This sequence comes from Phocaeicola sp. RTP21359st1_B8_RTP21360_211022, assembly GCF_040911965.1. Taxonomy (NCBI): domain Bacteria; kingdom Pseudomonadati; phylum Bacteroidota; class Bacteroidia; order Bacteroidales; family Bacteroidaceae; genus Phocaeicola; species Phocaeicola sp. RTP21359st1_B8_RTP21360_211022. Next base: position 84,849 of record NZ_JBDFXP010000018.1, on the reverse strand, counting down.
CTGTGAAGCGGGAGTCATACCATATCCGTTATACACCGAGTATGTGCCGAACATATTGATCTTCATTCTGTCATTAATGCGAAAAGACAACCTTCCCTTAGCACCTAAATCATTAAAGCGGACTCCATATACATTGTATTTAGCAGCATATACTCCTCCCGTCACGGTTATAAAATCATTGAGACGCTGTGTGTACATCACTCCGGCATTACGTGCCTCACCTATAGAAGGCAACCCTTGAAAGGAATGATAACCACTCAGAATCCCTGTACTATTAATCTGATAAGCACGTCCATCTATATAATCATGTCCGAAAGGATTTCCGGAAAAAGTATAAGGGGATATCTTAGGCATTTCTTCACGGGGAGTAAAATCAAATTTTGGCATCCGCAACGTATCAGATAAAACGGGAGGTGTCAACGTAGGAGGTTCGTTTATAAAATCCATACTTTTATCAGCCTCATTCATCTCATTGATAAACTCATTGATTTTATCTTGCCGGATGATGAGCGTATCCTTGTCATTTTCAACCTGAGCTATGCCATGCAAGGAAAGAATACAAAAGAATAAGAACAAGCCAATGCGTTTCATTTGTAAATGTGTTTTTTCAAAATTACAATTTCCGCATTGACTTTTCCCGTTTCATTAAGACTTAATAAGACTTTTTGGCTGTATTCCTTAAAAATGCTATTGATTTACCATAGGAAGTTCCAGCCATTCGGTAGAAATATAATTCTTGCTTGAATCTATAGCAATTAATACCTGGTCATTATCCCGATTATAACTGCCGTCATAGGTAAAAGGAGTAATTTTACTATCAAATTCTCCTATAAAAGAAAGTTTTCCATCTTTAGGACTATACCACCATACTTTCTTTTTTGCGCCACTGATTTTAGTCAAGTCAACAGACATCGGATTTCCGGAGTAATTGTATACTAACAAATAATCCTTTCCTCGAGTCGCAATGGCTCTGTCATAACGATTCCCATTCGTACCGGCAATTACACTTTGATCCGGTACACGTTCAAAATAAGGGAAAGTTAACATCAGATTCTTCAGATATTTCATCTGATTGAAGCCGGGATCCTGCATTGCTTTATACCAAGGTTTCTCTATTCCATCAGCTCCATACCCACCGGGTGTACCCGGTTTCAAGAACTGCATGATATTATTATGTCCGTATGTATGTCCGCAAGAGCCCGCAAAAACAGACCAATATCCATAGCGTCTCACATCACAGTCACGCCAGCGTGGCTGGGCAGGATCATGCAATCCCTGAGGAATACCTTCATAACTGGGTTCTGCATCCAGAACAGGCTTCAGTGGAGTCATGGACAAAGCCTCTTCTACATAACGCCAATTGTCTTCCTCCAATCCCGTAACAGAAGTATCACCATCTCCTTTTTTCTGGCCATAACGCCTGTGTCCACTTTGGAACATATTCATATCCATCCACTCCTTATTATTCAGATGGGTAGCACTGGATGTACGACCAAACGGATGAAAGGTCATGATATGATTCTCGTCCACAGCAAGAATACTATTCGCCAACGCCTCCCAAATCTCAGTATTCCGGTCAGCATAAGTATCTCCACCGATTACCCAAATAATATTAGGAGCATCTTTATATCGTTCACCTAAAAATCTACCATACGCTTTGGCCTCTTCAACATTCATCTTTCCGGAGCGCACAAGCCCTCCCCAGATACATACCATCGCTATGTAAATGCCGTTCTGCTCAGCTTTCTGAATAATATAATCCATGTGGTCCCAATACCCGTAAACTCCTTTTCTGTCTATATTCTTAAAATTGAAACCATCTATCATGGAATACTGGCCATAGAAATTCATGGCAGGAACTCCATTTATAGTCTGTACCTGCACCACATTGAAACCTGCCTGACGACAATGTTCCAGATAATAAGCAGCCTCATCTCTATTCAGTTTCTCGGGCAACAGCCATCCCGTATCCCCCAACCAGAAAAAAGGAGTTCCGTCCGCATTCATCAGATAACGGTTCTCTTTACTTACTTTCAGTTGTCCATGACTCCAAGGCTTATAAACCGACGATTTGCTCTGTGCTGCTGCCGAAAGCAGCCCTCCTTCCACCATCAGAAGAAGGAATAATAATACTAGATTCTTGTTTTTCATTTGTGCATTCATCTTATAAATTTCAAAAGCCCAAAGTAACTTATTCAAGCAGACAATTCTGGGTAATAACTAGTCTTTTTGAGGGAATCTTTTAGCTTCCTCCGCTTTCAGGTTGAGCAAAACTGATTCGGGAACTTCTATGATAGTACCATGCTTATGTCCTTGCGGAATAGAAATCTGATCGTCAATGGGAGTAAAGTTCTTGAAGTCTTTTGTAGACACGGCTCCAAACCGTCCTTCCCGATAAACATCAAAATAAATCAACCATTCATCACCTACTTTCACGGCACACGGACCTTCAGAGTAAGTCGGTGCAAATTTTACTGACGGATCAGCATAAGGTCCTTCTGCCGATGGCCCGGATACACAGAACAAATCACTGTAACCAGGCTTGCGATTGTCTTTTATAATTAATACATAGTCGTTTTTATCACGCTTTACTATAAATCCGTCAATAGAATTAAATCCCGGATCATAAAACGCCTTTGCAGGAGTAAACGTTTGGAAATCCTTGGTCGTGGTATAATAGGCACGGTGACTTTTATTAGCTCCCAAACTATCGGCTGCCGTATATCTTTCTACAGGAATGGCAGAAGACCAGGCAACGATGAACTGTTCCTTTTCATCATCATAGAAAACTTCCGGTGCCCACACATTGTTAGTCAAAGAGTCTTTCATCACTTTGATTTCGCGTTGTTCACTCCAATGAATCAAGTCTTTAGAACTGGCATAACCAAATCCCTGTTCTCCATTCCAACTGATTGTCCACACTAAATGGAAAGTTCCATCCGGGCCTTGGGTCATGGACGGATCACGCATCATCGAATTGGGAGCATATTTCTGTTCTTCGGTCTGTTTAGTGAAATAATTATAATAAGGAGTCTTATTTCCTATTTCCGGTTTCAACCATGAACCTGCGATACTATCCCAATGATAGCCGTCATAGCTGTAAAGATAATGTAACCCGTCCAATGCCGGCTCACGATGAGAAGTGAAGATATAGACTTCCTTTTCGGGTTTTGTACAAGCTGTAAAAGCCAATAAGGCAAAAACGAAGGAAAAAAACAATTTCATAGCATGCTGTTTTATGATGAATAAACCTTTTCCAACAGGACGAAACAACAAGTATTTTGTACTCTATACTTCTTAAAGTATCAATCTAAATCAATAATAAATATCCATCATATAACAAGATGTATCTCGAGACATAAAATACGAATTATATCCCGAGACAATCCTACATAGAATAATGATGAGAATCAGCCTTTAGTTTCCAAATAAACCAGCTGCGTCTGCAAATACTCTTCCAGCCCATGTTTACCATCCGCGCCGCCGATACCAGATTTACGCCATCCGGCATGGAATCCCTGCATCGCCTCAAAATTCTCACGATTCACATAAGTTTCACCAAATTTCAACGCACGAATCAATTTGAATGTCATATCCAGGTTCTGGGTATAAATAGAAGAAGTCAGCCCATATTCACAATCATTAGCCCAGGCAATGGCGTCTTCCACCTCTGTAAACTCAACAACCGGAAGTACCGGTCCAAAAGTTTCTTCCTGAATAATATCCATCTTTTGGGTACAATTAGTCAAAATCGTCGGTTCAAAGAAATATCCTTTAGTACCGATACGATGACCACCGCATAGCAACTCAGCTCCCTGCTCAATAGCTTTTTTCACTTTCTCTTCTACTGATTTCAGTGCATTGGCATCAATCAACGGACCCATATCGAGGTCTGTATACTGATTCGGATCACCCACTTTCACCTGCTTGAATCCTGCCAACAATTTCTCAAGAAAAGCCTCTTTTATACTAGAATGTACATACACGCGCTCACAGCAATTACATACCTGTCCTGTATTAATAACACGCGAAGCAATAATGGATTTTACAGCTAAATCCAAATCTGCATCCGGCATTACAATACCGGGAGCCTTCCCTCCCAATTCCAAAGAAACCTTCGTCACATTGGTAGAAGCGGCTGCCATAGTCTGTATTCCAGCCTCCACACTTCCAGTCAGACTAACCATACCTACTTTGGGGTTAGCAGCCAATTCATGTCCAATCACCGAACCACGACCGTTCACCAGATTGAATACACCTTTAGGCAACCCAACTTCATCTACAATCTGTGCGAAAACATACGCGTTTTCCGGTGTCAGCTGACTCGGCTTTACCACAATTGTATTCCCCGTCAACAGAGCAGGAGCGGCCTTACGGGCAATCAAGAAAAAAGGAAAATTCCAAGGCAGGATGCCTGTTGTCACCCCAATAGGTTTCTTAAAGACAAATATATTTTCGTGAGGACGGTCACTAGGAATGATTTCCCCTTCATAGCGACGGGCCCATCCGGCCATATAATCAAGGTAATCAGCCGTAAATAACACCTCTACATTAGCTAATCCTCTTGTTTTTCCACCCTCCCGGATAATAATATCAGTCAATTCCTGTTCCCGCTTGCGGATACCTTGTGCAATCCGAGTTAAATAGCCGGCACGTTCAATAGAGGTAAGACTCTCCCAAGAAAGCTGTGCCTTCACGGCAGCATTTATAGCAGCACGTGCATCTTCCGGTGTGCCATCAGGCATTTTAGATATCACTTCTTCCGTAGAAGGGTTCAATACATCAATCCACTTATCGGATTGGTTTTCGATGAATCGCCCATCGATGTACATCTTTAGTTCTTTCATGGTCTTAAATGTAAAATGAGTACCTTATTTCTTTCAATCTGAAATATTCAAGCAGCATTTTACAAATATATCGTTATTTATAAAGCCCAAAAATGTATTTTTGTTCATTAACATGGAAATTTATACACTTTAATTGAACTTTATGAATCATATTTATAATTATTCCTCCATCAACTGCCACAAAAGCTATCTCCTTCTTATCACTAAAACATCACTTATTTATATTGTGTAGGCAACACCCCAAACAGTTTCTTGAATGATTTTGTGAAATAACTAGGTGTATTAAAACCAACCTTATCAGCTATCTCAGCAATGGTAAGCCCTCCCTCTTTCAATAATTCGGCAGCTTTACGAAGACGTACATTCTTCACAAAATCAGAAGGCGAGCTTCCGGTGATGGATGTAATCTTACGATAAAGAGTAGCACGGCTCATGCACATATCCCTACTTAAATCTTCTATGGAATATTCAGGATTACTAAGGTTCTTCTCAACCATATCCAATGCCTTCCTTATTAATTGCTCATCAGATGCTGAAATAGAATTCGCTTCTACTTTTCCTTCTTCCGACAATGGATCTATCTCATGCCTTTGCTCCGGATTTTGTTCCAGTGGCAGAACAGTCTGTGCAACAATGGACTTCCGTAATTTCATATACATCCGGCCCAATCCCCAAACAACCGATAAAACAACAAGCACATAAAACAAATACGCCCAACCTGTTTCATACCAAGCAGGCAAACACTGGATCATGACCGTTAATGTACTCTTACTCCACAGCCCATTCTCATCTGTAACACGGACTTCCAGTTCAAATTCCCCCTTTGACAAATCTGACAATCCGATACTATTTTCCCCTGCCGGCAAGGCCACCCAATTATCGTTTCTTTGTTTATAACGATAAGCATATCTTACCTTATCCGTATTCAAATGGTCAAAAGTAGAAAAAAACAATTTCACATTTCTCTCATGAGGAGACAGGCTTATTTTCTTTTGATTATCCACCCCGATTTCAGAGGTGTTATTCATTTCGACGGATGTCAAATGCACCGTTGGTTCAGGTATCCTCCTCTTTTTTTCATTATAGTGAGGAAAAGTCACAATTCCACCTCGTCCACCCACACTCATTTCTCCCCGAGGATCTTTATACAATGACTGGAAATCTTCCAGATTTATCCAAGAATCAGTACAAGACATCATAGTAAAGATATGTGTTCCGGGATGATAGACCATCACCCGCTGTGATGTAAGAATCCAAAGATTCCCATCGTCATCCGACTTTATATCCAACACAGCATCCCCTGTCAATCCACAATCTTTTGTCCGGGAAATAAAATCATTCGTATCCGGAGAATAACTATACACATTGCCCTGTTTAGTACCCACCCAAAGATTGTTGTCCGGTGCAACAGTCAATACCGAATAATTTTCTCCTGTATCCTTTATTTGCAACCGGCTTTCTCCGGAAATTCTCCACAACCCTCTACTTTCAGTTGCAAAATAAACAACTCCTTCATTAGACGAAACGATAGCATTTATAAAACCAACATCATCACAAACTGTAGTCAATCGGCCTTCCTCCAAGCTATACCGGAATAAATGGTAAGTAGTCCCTATCCAAAGATTCCCACGACGGTCATCATGCAAAGCACGGATACGCTCACCTTGTTTAATGGGTATGGTACATACGATGGATTCAAAAAGCCGGTCCTCCTTATACCGAATTAAAATTACCGAATGATCCCTTACCATATAGATTCCCTCTCTATCCGATGGCCTCTCAAAGAAAAAAGAAAGCTCCCTGTCATTCTTAACAACAGACATACGATCTCTTTGGGGATCATAAGCATACAGCCCCAATTTCTTTTGCCTGATCCAATAATAATTTTTCTCTTGAGAAAACTGCATAGGAGATGCGATTACCCCCAGATTTTGCTTTACCCCTTCCATAGACAAAGGAAGCACTTCATTGGGTAGAAAAGAAATAATGAAAGAAGAAGGATAATAACCTGTCACCCATAAATTTCCGGATTGATCGGAAAGAATCTTTGTGAGGATTTTCCTGTCAGCTGATAATAAACGGGAGAGATCCACCTTATCCAAGGATGCATCGGCCGTTATTTTATAGGCATATAAGTTATCTGCCGCAGTCACCCACAAATATCCCTTAACAGAATCTTGTATGATATGATGAAGCTTTCGGGCATCGGAGTTAGAAGACGCATTATCCACTGTTTGCAATCCAAACATTTTGTCCGTATCCTGTGCCTTGGGGTCAAAACGTACAATTCCTTTTCCCCAAGTAGTAACCCAATAATACGGAGTGTTATGATCTTCCGTCATGCTTGTGGGATACTCATCATAGGGCCAAGGATATGAAATAAAAGAGTCCTTTACCTTATCATAGCAAAAAAGCCCGCCTTTTGCTTGAGTTACCCAAACAGTCTGTTTCTTATCCTCATAAATAGAATTGACGGTATTCTCCCGTCCTTTCCATTTAAGAATGTATTTTCCGGTTCTTTCCCCTGACTCATTGTATCGAAACAAATGCCTGTTAGTCGAAATCCAGATCGTACCATCAGACGTCGCTGTCATTGTAGTTATAGTCCAGCTCTTTATCGTTTCATCAGCAAGCGCCCTTATCTCATAATCTGTTTTTGACAAAATATAGGCGCCACGCTTCGTTCCAAACCATATTTTCCCTTCACCGTCTTCAGTAATACACGTCACACTGTTGTTTTCCAAGATTCCCGGATTTTTGAAATCAGAACGGAACACTTTCACCATATATCCATCATCACGACACAAACCTCCCCCCTCAGTGCCATACCACATATATCCTTCCGAATCCTGGAAGATACAAAGCAATTCTTTGGTCGGCAACTGTTCCGAATTAGGAAGGTTTCTTACTATCATATCAAATGCTTTGACCGGAACGGCATTTATCCGCACAGTCAATAACAAAATAATGATTGGTAATACTATCCTTCCTATGTTTTTCATATTCTTCACGCAAGTACTCCTGTTGAAAACAAACGAATACAAAGCTAGGAAGAAATTCAAGAACTTGCAACTTGTCGGTTTAATCAAGTACATTAAGAATGACTTAATAAAGAATATGGCTATTGAACAGACACTTTTTTCTATTCAACGCTCAGTCCTTCAACCGAAAGCTGTACCCGCCCTGTTCTCTCAGTACCAGTGGCTTCTTTCCGATCTTTTTTATAATTCTGACTGTACATCCTGCCGGAATGTCAATAGTGCTCTCCCCCTCGGCATTCAGTTTCAAGACAATATATCCTTCCTTTACCGGAATTCTGGAATGAATCCACTTCAAATGGAGTAACTCCGGTTTAATGGTATATTCATTCGTCTTCATCGAAGACTGGCTGAAACCGATAAGACCGTTCAATGCGCCTACCACTACCGGGACTCCATTCGCCCCATGACAAAGACTCAGGCCGTACGGACGATTATAAAATACCAGTTGACGGGCCCTGGAGGCATTCATCATAAAGTTCTCCGGGAAACGGGTATGTCCCTGATCCATCCAGTCGCCGAACACACCATAGATATGATCCCATAACTCTTTTATCCGCCCGGCTTTGGCATAAGCCAGAAACTCATAACCCTTCTCATAACTGACCACCTCATAATAGTTCGGCAAATTCGGCAGAACATTTTCAAACAGGTTGTCATAATGTTCTTTGGGAAAGATATCGGCCAGTATTCCCCAATATTGGGCATGATGCGAAATACGCTTGTCCACAGTCACATTGTCATTCATTGTACCGTTGATGAAGACTTTCCGGTCATTATCCCAAAAATGTTCAAAAATCTTCTTTTTCAGATTCCGGGCCAACTTGCGGTATCTGTCCGCCAATGCACTCTCCTTCCACAGATCCGCGAAATAAGCTCCGGTCACATAATTATAATAGAGCATGATCTGGGCATAGGCCGCCACCCCTTTCCGGGCAGGACCGTTATAAGTGGACCATCCGGGGGTATAACCGAACTGTCTGTCTCCATAATTGCCGTGTACAAAACCATTCTCATCCACGATGGAGGCATAAAAATCAAGCAACTGGATGATGCGGTCTTTGTATTGAAGGGAAGTGGTCAAGTCACCGAAACGCAGATAGTTCTGTTTCAGGCCGAACAGGGCATGCAACGGATAATCAGGAATCCCTATATCTGATTTCTGCGGATCAAGCGGCATCAGTGCTATGGAAATTCCGTTTTTTGACACCTGCTGGTCACCGAAAAGATAATCCCCCGCCAGGGTGCTGACCAGCGCATCCATGGACCAGGGAAGAAAATCACGCTTCACCCCGTCCAGATAAAAGCGGTGCATACTAGTATGCAATGTCGCACTGCTCATTTTGAACAGGTTGTTCACATAATCATCATCCGTTTCAAACTGCATCTGGTGCTCTACCGGCCACAATGACGCATCAAAACGAAGGGAGGTAATCTCAGCCCCCTTGTCGCATTCCAGTGAAACATATCGGAGAGCGCGTTCCGGCAAAGTGATGGTGCCTCCTTCTTCTGACAAGGTAACAGGAGCCAATGGATATTGTTCCAGTTTCTTATCATCCCGTTCCAGTGCTTCTTCGGGAGTTTCGCCAACGCGTACGGTTATAGTTCCCTTTCCTTTCGCTTGAAAGGTCAGTGTTCCAATCTCAAGATGGAAAAAGTCGATGAGGACATAACCATTCTTTCCGATACTAATTCCGTCTTTACCTTGCATCTCAGCATTGCGCATGGGGAGTATTTGTGAAGGTTTAATCCGGGCTGTCATATCTTGCGGAGCATCCGGCAGCACGCCCGGTTTATTATACATGACGGCACTCTCGGGTATTGTCCAATGCTCTTTATCCATGCTGACTTGCCATTCATCCGGATTTTCCAGTCCCGCCCCTTTCAGAATGATACAAGGTAATGAGTCATCCGTTGTCACCTCAAACAATAAAGAGGATCTGCCCACGGGTAAAATAACCTGTTTACCGGAAACAGACTGTTTTACACCATTTATATAAAGAACAATATCCGACGGACCCTCCCAGCAAAGACTACTTTCCTTTTTCAATCTTACCTCTTTTCTGAACCAGACATGATTATTCTTTGCAAAAAATTTACCCGGATACATTGACACAACGCTCTTTTGAGATACGGGCACATTGTTGCTGGTAGAAAGCAGCCAGTTGTCCCGGATACCACATATAGCGACTGTTCCATTCCTCCTGAGATTGCCGGCTCACGATGGTTACATTAGGAGCCAGAGAAGGATCGAACTCTTTTGTCTGGGCATAACAACATAGAAATGATACAGTCATCAGAATGCCTAATAACTTAATTTTTTTATTCATGTTTTTCATCTACTATAAATTCCATGCAAATATCGGAACATAAAATTATAGTAACTATGGATTCCTGTTCATTTCTTTGTATTATAGTACAATTCCTTTTTATTATTCATCCAAAGTATTTTCCATTACGGCAATTTATGAGTTCAACATTTTTTCTCTGAAATACTAAACTAGAATAAACAATAACAATACTTTATTATGATCAATAGTACAGTACGGACAATAAATTGCACTATTTAAAAAGAAAGAATCCGTATCAAAAGTGTTTTGAGACAAATTCTTTCTTTTTAAGACTCTTTTGTCACATATCAAAGTTTCCGTACCTTAATACCAGCTAAAAACGGTTCTCCTTTCACTGCCCCTGCACTAATAACAATATGATCATGTTCGTTTCGAATAATATAGCGACGCTTAAAGGCAGTACGATGCTTTCCTCCATCAATTGGAGAAAAATTAGTTTCTACTTGTTTTCCACAAATGGAAATATGAAAACGTGTTTCTCCCGAATGCTTTTCTTCTTTATTCTTATTTAAAAGATTGGCCAACTGAGCAGCAGGTTTAGTAACATCTGCTATAAGCAGTTCTATTTCATACTCTCCTATAGGAGCATCGATTTTATAACTCCAGTTTCCTTCACGCCACGTCTGGTATATTGGCCCATCTAAAGTATTATAAATTTCAGAGGTAGTGCTATGCGCTTTTCCACCTATATATCCCCAACCTCCCGCAGTATAAGGTTGATCAGGTAACCAAGTAAGATTACTGATATCTGACGTAAAGTAACAATTACTTCCTACATTAATTGCCAATTCATCTCCTTCAGCTATATTAGGAAGTGACTTGAACTGAATTGTCATAGCATCTTGAACTGTTTTCCCATTTTTGATTCCTTGCGCCATAAGAACTGATATACCTTCCGGTAAAATTACATTAAAGACAGTGTGACAATTAGCTATCTTTTGACATCCTATTGATTGTCCGTTAATAAACAATTCCACTTCCGGCATATTTGAATAAATTTTAATGGACTGTGGCTTATTTATTTCCCCAGTACGCATTTCCCAATCACGGCTGGCAATTCTTATTACTGGAATATCTTTCCGCCACATAGCCTTAAAATAGTAAGCCACATCCTTCCATATACGGTTATTATAAGCCAATCCCTTATTGTTTACTCTAGGCATTGACTCCTGGCGAGCAGCCACATTAAAATCAATGAAATTCCAATAAGCGCATCCACTAATCCATTCTGTATTCTCTATAAAAGGAAGATAATGTTCTATATACGTTTGTTGATATTCGATACTAAAATCAAAGGCACGTCCTTGAGTGGAATGCAGCCGCTTGTCACTGCCTGCTCCCCATTCACTGATAATCATAGGTTGGTCAGGGTAACGACGATGTTGATCTTCACACCATGCATTAAAATCTTTTAATTTATCAACATACCAACCATGATATAAATTCCAACCTACTACGTCTACTAGATTCAAACCTATTTCATTGTATAGATTGGTCATATTAAATGCCATAACACTGGCTCTTCCTGGATCTTCTTCTTTCAGAACGGCTTCCAGTCGTTGTGCTAGATTTACCGTGCGCTCTTTACATGCTAGCCACTCAGGTTTACCAATGGAAGGAGCAGTAAGAAGAATTTCGTTCATATATCCCCATGTTATAACAGATGAATGATTATAATGCTGGCGAATCATCTCACGCAGATTATATTCACAATTATCATCATATCCAGGTGTATTCGGTACAATATTAATGATAGGAATTTCCTCCCATGCCAATAGTCCCAATTCGTCACACATTTCCAATATTGCATCATCTTGTGGAAAATGTGAAATACGAATAAAGTTACATCCCAACTCTTTCATTAAAAATATGTCTCGTCGATGGGCTTCGTCATCTAAAGCTACCCCTGCCGGAGCTTGATCTTGATGACGATTGAGTCCACGTAATTTATAAGATTTTCCATTAAGGAAAAAACCTTTACTTCCATCAAAGGTAAACCAGCGAAATCCCACCTTATGATTTTTTTCATCCAATAGCTTTCCTGACTTCGGATCTACCAAGGTAGTTTTTACCAAATAAAGTGAAGGAGTTTCTGGACTCCACAAATCAGGACTCTCAATAGCACCAGATGTGTTTTCAAAAATATAGGTTTCGCCACTCTTAAGTTTTTGTTTTTGTTTAATAGTCTGCAAAAGTTTTCCTTGCGGACTATAAATTGCACTTCTGACTTCCAATATAGAACTTTCATGAGAATCATTAGTCACTTCACATTTTACTTTCAATACTCCTCTTTTTTCATTCACTACTGGAGTACTAATAAAAATTCCATCAGATCCCATATTGCTCATATTGAAGTGTTGTTTTGGAGTAGATATGAGCCATACATCTCTGTAGATCCCCCCCCAAAAAGTGAAATCTGCCGATATAGGAGTAATATCTTTTCTCCCATTGTCAACCGTAATCTCTATCAAATTCTCTTTTCTGATATACTCTGTTATATCTACAATACAAGCTGTATAACCACCTACATGACTGCCTACTTCCTTTCCATTCACTCTAATATTAGCAGCCTTACTAGCAGCATCTATTTTCATATAATAACGACGTTCCGCAACAATTTCCGGTAAAACGAGAGTACGCCTGTAGAATCCCTTACCTTGATAATAATTTCGTTGTTGATAAGCATCTATATTAAAAGTATGGGGGAGATTGACAGATTCCCATGATTCATCTATAGATTTCCGAAATTCCCAATTATCATTGATAGTCTTCATTTCCCGCTGCGCTTGTAAAGAGGTAACGACAAACATTACCACTATAGCCAACAAGCATCTCTTGAATAATACTTTATACTGCATACATTATTTTTTTACTGGTAATTCATTGAGTGTTTTTCATAATATGTATGATCTTTAGGAAATTCTTCTCCTTCCCAAGCCTTTTTGGAAGTCCAAGATTCACTAGGGGAAGTCCAAAAAGGATGATCGGCTGACAAGCCCAATGGCAAAAATGCTAAAGATGCTAAATAAAGGCTTCCATTATTAGTATATACATTAGCCGTATGCGGCTGCTTACCGTTAAATCCCAATGTGAGAAATCCTTTTTCATTAAAGTTTTGTCCATCAGCGAACATACGTTTTATAACGGCAGTCATTGCTGTTCTTACTTGACCATTACTAAGTTCTTCTGGTAACAATCCTTTCCAAACTATCAATGCTAAAGGTTGAAGTACCCCTGTGCGATAAGTTATGGAACGACCAAATACAGGAAATGCTCCTTCAGGAGATATGAGATGTTCCAAAATAATACTATAACGTTGGATACGTTTAGTAACATGAGCAAAAGTTGTTCCCGCCCATTCCCGTTTTTTCTTTCCACCATCAGTAAGAACTTCCACGCATTCAAAAAACATAGGATGAATAACAAAACTGTTATAATAATCAAAGGCAAATGAAGGACCATCCGAATACCATCCATCACCAATATACCATTCTGAAATTTTTCGCAAGGCAGAATCTATGCGGTAATAATCTGCTTTCGCTCCTACTTTATGAAGAAATGTTTCTATAGTAGATGAAAACAGCAACCAATTAGTATATAATGGATTAATCCGCCTTAATGCAACAAATTGATTTATATATCGTTCTTTTGTTACCTCATCAAGTGGCATCCAAAGTGAATTATATCCCCTAATAAAACTCTCAGCTATATAAGCCGCATCTACCAATGTTTGGAAATTTTCACTCCAAAGTAAATAATCAGGAGATAAGGGATCCACAGCATTTTTATATCCTTGCAATGCCCAAGTTCTTAACTGTTTTCGCTGAATACCTTCCGCTGTATCATCATCTGGTAGCGAAAGCCATGGTGCAAGACCAGCCATTAAACGTCCGAAACATTCCATATAAGAAACTCGCCGGTCACGTCCATCCCACGTAGGACTTAATTCAAGTTGCATGTTTTTTTGCAATTTTCCTTCACTGATATTACTTAATACCGGTGCAGCCATCCGATACATGACATCACACCATATTTCACGATCAGCCATTTTCTTTGTCTTGTGCTTAGCGCACAAATCGGCAGAGAAAAACAAAAATAATATCGTACATCCAATTAAAATAAACTTATTCATCTTCTTTACCTTTTTATTGTAAGAAACGTACTCGTTCACAAGCAGCTAATAAAAAAGCTCCTATTCCAAAATTGAAACATGAATTAGCATCCACCACCTGCCCTGGTATTGCTTTTTCTCCGACAGGTTGAATATATCCGATTTTTCCATCAGCTTGCAATGCTGTTGTTTTAAGATAGTTCCAAGCCTTTTCTACAATAGGCGAATAAATATCCGCATTTAGCAATCCATTATTAATTCCCCACAGAAAGCCGTAAGTAAAAAGAGCAGTACCACTTGTTTCAGGACCCGGAGCTTGTTCCGGATCTATTAAACTACGTGTCCAATAGCCTTCAGGCTGTTGACAGGCAGCAATAGATTTTGCCATTGTCTGAAAACGAGTTATATATTCTTCACGATACTTATCCTCTGCCGGCAATTGTTTCAGTACTTTAGCAAATGCGGCAAATGCCCATCCATCTCCCCGTGACCAGAAATCTTTTTTTCCGTTTATTGTTTTATGAAACGGATACGGATATTTAGCATCACGATAATAAAGACCAACTTCCCTATCATACATAATGCTGTCTGTTACTGTAAGGTATTGATGTAATTTCTCCAAATATAATGGATTCTTTGTTATATCATACATCTTCACCATGACAGGCATTACCATATATAATGCATCAACCCAATGCCAGTAATCAAGTTTTGAAGTAGACATCTGATATTCCATTACTTCGCGGGCACGCGCTATTTTTATTGTATCAGGGTCAAGTTTATATAGATCGGCATAAGTTTGGAAACAAACTTGCCAATCACCAAAAAGAACATATTCCGGTGATTCTCCATAAGTGCTTCGCCACTCAGCTTTGTTGTTGCTGGTAGCTCCTTTCCATTGATTATAGTCAGCCCAATCAATAGAATATTGCAGATAATCCTTATTTCCAGTCAGTGCACAAACTTCCATATTTCCAGTATGATATACAGCATTGTCCCAAAATGACCGGACTTGTGGCTTATGCATAGACTGATAGCGCTGGTTCACACGATGAATTATTTCCAGTAATTCCTCAGAAGTCTCAGTATTTTCCTTTTTATTACTACAAGATGCTGCAAGCAATAATAATGCAACCATCCCCAATATACATTTCATAAAGTCAATATTTAATTTGTAATTGTTCTGAAGAAGTAAATTGACGCAACAGCCCCAATTGTATCAATTTACTTTCTTCAAATCTATTCTGATTTATTGTTCGTCGGCTACGGCCTCCTCCCATGTGTTCCACTTTTCTACAGTAGGATCATAACCGTCATATCCAGGATTCTGACCGAGTTTCCCTAACAGGTTAGCATCAATTGCACTTTGTGGAATAGGCCAATTTATATTATGACGTCCTATAGTATATTTACGTCCTTTTACTATTGGTGCATCAGGCTTGTTATAATAATTATTATATTTATTAATACGATGCCACCAAAAACTATCTTCATAAAGTTTATCCACATCATATACCTTCCCTTCATTATCAGGTTTACCACTTAAAGCCAAACAATAAGAAATACGACTCAACTCAGTAAATCTCCATTCTTCCATATAAAGTTCACGAGCACGTTCGTCTACAATATCATCAATATTTACTTTTGAATAGAAGATGTCACATTTTGCACGTTGACGTATAATATTAACATCTGCTGTAGCTTCTTCTATATTACCTAAATAATAATTGGCCTCAGCACGAAGTAAATAAGTTTCAGCTAATCGATACAAATAGAAATCACTATATCCACTACCTTGATAATTATTAAGATGAGGAGCCTCATCTTCTGGAGACTCAGACCATGTCTTATAATGAGGCCAATCAAACCAAGTCCGAACAGTATCATTGCAAAGGATCTGTTCTTCTCCATTATCATTAATACAACTGTAGCTCAAATGTTTGCCATAATATACAGAATTGGGATTGTTGTATTTCAAGTCTTCCATATGTACCCAATTACCAACTTTTGAATTGTGCCTCAAGTCCCCATCATCATGGTTACCATTAAGATACCATAATGAGTTTTCTGCAAAATAAGTGGGGCGTACAACTCCTACTCCACGTCCAAACGTTCTATTATAATCCATTGATGCATCATAGGAAGCATGAGTAAGAGCAAAACGGTCTACTGCCAACTTGTTGTCAGGCGTAGAAATAGACGTTGCATTCCACCAAGGTACCAAATTACGCATTGTACGTGTCCGGATACCGGAATCTGAACCATAACGATTAGGCATAACAAGAATTGCTTCTTTATTAGCTGCAATAACTTTGTTATTTCCTTGATGCAAATTCCAAATCACATTATTAGTAATATTCCATGTAGTAGGGTGTGGATTAGAGAAAGTACCAAAGGTTTCCGTCATCAGCTTATACCCAGACTGACTAATTAATATATCAGCTTGTTCTTTGGCTTTCTGAAACTCCCCATTAGCTAAATAACATTTAATAAGTAGCTGGCGACAAGCTCCTTTATTAATCATACCAATGTAAGTCATATCCTTTTGATCAGGCACATGCTGCACTGCAAATTCCATATCTTGCACTAGTTTTTTTATGATAGCCTCTCGTTTTGTACTTTTATAATCCTGTTTTGGTCGATCTATAATTTTTGACACAAAAGGTACATCGCCAAATTGGAAGCACAAATTTAAATAGCGATAAGCACGATGAAAATAGGCTCGTCCTAAATATTCATTCTTTATTGATTCGTCCAGTCCTTCCACTTTATCAATATAACTGATAATCGTATTAGCATATTTAATACCATTATAGGTTTCTCCCCAAAAGATAACCAAACGGTTTTGGTCAAAATTATACCAACCATTATTAGGAGTAAAGCGTTCATTGATGTCACAAAAAATAAGCGCATCGTCTGTTTTTGCTGCTACGGTTAAATCAGAGAACAGGTATTCACTCATTAAAGGAAGCATCAGATCGCACGCTTCGGTATTTGTCCAATAAGCCCGCAATGCTTTATCAGCTGAAGCTAAAGCTGCATTTAACCCTTCTACTGTATTAAAAGTTATTGAAGGTTCATAAAGTGATAGCGGATCGGGGGTTAAGAAGTCGTCAGAACAACCTGTCATAGATAATTGAAAACAAACAGTTCCTATCAATATTCTAAATATATTTTTATAGTTTTTCATATGTCATATTATTAAAATGTTAAGTTAATTCCCAAAGAATAAGTGCGAGGAGCCAAACCACCTGTTTCAGGATCACCATATTCCCATTCTTTACTCCAAGTTGCTACATTACGGACAGTAGTAAATATCTTGGCATTCTGAATCTTATATTTCTCTAAAAATTTCATTGGAATATTGTAAGCCAACGAAATATTCTCTAATCGGATAAATGAGCGATCTATCACACGGGCCGGTGCAGATATGCCAGTTGGACCTTGTGCACTAAGACGCGCATAAGTATTGGAAGGGTTATCTACAGTCCAATATTCTTTAGTGTAGACATTTCTACAGTTAGTTATCTGCGAATAATTATTATCATTATTCAAATAATTAGTATCCAAGCTCTTGTGTCCCATATAAGAATACATATTAAATGAAAAAACCCAATCTTTAAAAATAGTAAAACTATTCCTCAAGGACCAATGTATAGGAGGTGTTGTTTCCCCCATAAACTGTTTATCTTTATTATTATAAACAGGGGTTACGCTTCCATCAGCATTTACTTTATCATCGTCTGTATAAATGTTCTGTACTTTAGGATCACCTGGGCGTTGACTATATTTGGCAGCTTCTTTCACCTCATCTTTTTGCCAAATACCTGTAACTTTATAATCCCAAATAGCACTAACAGGGTGCCCAATAAACCAGCCATTAGTCACATCATCTCGTTCTTTTACTATTGTATTGCCCAATGCATCAACTATGGTTTCATATTCTCCATATAATTTCTTAATAGTATTTTTATTAACTGAAAAAGTAAATCCGGTTTCCCATTGAAAATTTGCCTTTTCAATATTACGTGAATTAATAGACAATTCAAATCCCCGATTCTCTATTCTACCCAAATTAGTTGTAATAGAATTAAATCCTGTAAAGTCAGGCAATGATTGGTTCATAATCATGTCCGTAGTAGGCATTACATAATATTCCATACTTGCATTGATCCTATTGTTAAAAAATCCCACATCAAGACCTACATTCCAAGAAGTAGTCTTTTCCCACTGTAGATTCGGATTAGCCAAACGACTTACAAAAAGATACTTTAGATCCATCAACGCCCCCGAAGCAGAATTTATATATCCTTGTGTATATTTTCCAAGTGACAAGTTTGCTAAAGCAATGTATGAATCAGCCAAACTACGGTTACCATTCTGTCCGAATGACACACGCAGCTTACCAGAACTTAACGGCTTCCAATTCCAAAAATTCTCATTAGTAAAAGTCCATGCCAATGCTCCTGAAAAGAAATTAGCATAAGGATTAGTTGTTCCAAATGCAGAATAACCATCACGACGAAAAGAAAATGTAGCCATATAAGTATCATTGTATGAATAAAATAAACGAGCCAAATAACCACATGCTGTTTCACGCGTATCAGTAGATCTAAATGAGCTCAGATTTTTATCACCATTAGCAGTGCCATGAAATCCTAAAGCTTCAGAAGGTAGAATATTACGCGCCTCAATACGATCTGCCCAAGATTGACGTTCTTCAGCTTCCTGTACCAAAGTCAAAATAGTATGATGCTTTTCTGCAAAAATGTGCTCCCAAGTAATAGTATTATTTAAGGACCAATCAAAACGTTTACTTTGCTCACGGTTTACACGATCATCTGTTTCCGCTTGCCAATCAGGATGTTCTGATGATCGGTAGTAGCGATCATGAAAATACTGTAAACGCGGTGATACGTTAAACGAATAAGTAATTCCTAAGGGTAAAGTTACTTTGGCTGTTAAAATAGAATTTAAAACTGTAAAACCTTTATCCAAGTCAAGATATTGGCGATCGTAATCAAAGTTATATCCTTTCCAATAAGCATTTTCACCCATAGGATGAGGCACTAGTTCCCCATTTTCATTATAAGGAGAAGTAAATGGACTATTATCCAATATTTGGCTTTCCCAATTAGTTGCAATATCCCCATCTGTACGATTCTGAAAATTAATGTTTGCCCCTACATTAAGCCAAGAAGTTATTTGGGCATTAAGTTTCATATTTGAGCGTATTGCACTATACTCATTACCTCTTGCTACCCCTTCGTTAGAAAGATAACCTAATGAAAGATAATAATTCACTTTTTCATTATTACCTGAAATGCTGACGTTATAATCTTGATTCAATCCTGTATGGAAAGAATGATCATACCAATCAAACGTTTTGCCTAATAAAAAATTATTTAATGTTATATCACTAGCTTGTAATCCCAATCTTCTTCCCCAAATCTCCTCTGTACTCATCGAACCATCTTGATTACTTTGAGCTTTCCAAGCTTCCAAAGTAATGCCATACTTATTCAAATTAGTTTCTGTAGGACGACTATAATAACCAACAGGAGTATTTCCTGTCTGATAAGCTTCATAATTTCCTGTTTGAGCATTTATACCATAAGTGTCTGTCGTATAAAAATCTTCACGATATTTTAGATATCCATGAGAGTCATATACTTTCCGGCTATCACCAATAGTAACGAAGCCTATATTTGCACTAAAATTGATAACAGGTTTTTCCGAACGTCCTTTTTTTGTCGTTACAATAATTACTCCATTAGCAGCTTTAGCACCATAAACCGCAGCAGAAGAAGCATCTTTTAGCACATCAATCTGACTGATATCATTCGGATTGATTTCAGACAATTCTCCATAAAAAATCATACCGTCCAATATAATAAGTGGATCGTTATGTCCTCCATCTGAATAAACAGAACGTTGACCACGAACTTGCATGGAGCCACCACCTTTAGCAGACCCATCAAATCCAATCCGCAAGCCAGCAGTACCACGCAAAACATCTTGTACAGTTTTCGGAGCTTCATTAGAAAGTTCAGCCGGACGAATCTGAGAAACTGCACCTGTCAAATCCTTTTTCTTCATTGTACCATAACCTACCACCACCACTTCATCCAACATCTCCGAATCTTCCTTCAATACTACATTAATTTCTCTCTTCCCAGAAACTTTCACTTCTTGAGAAACATACCCGATATACGTAATCTGTAAAACGGCTTCTTTCGGGGCATCCAACACAAACCGCCCATCTATATCTGTTATCGTACCTATTGACTGACCTTTCACCGTGACATTGGCACCGATTATCGGCTCGCCATTCGTATCTTTCACAATACCTGTCACCTTATTTGCCTGTTGGGCAACTTCCCCATCTTTCGCCTTGCTCATCAGCATGATATTCTTACCCTCCATGGCATAATAAATATCAGTACCTTCAAAAACCTTATTCAACACTTCGGCTACAGATTTATTTTGCGCATTCACCTTCACATTGCGCTTCAGATTCACCTCGTTTACATTATATACAAACAGATAATCTGTCTGTTTTTCTATTTCACTGATTACCTTGCCTGTTGACATGTTATCCGCCACAACAGTCACCTTCATTGTCTGAGAATAAGACTCAGTGGCAAAAGCTGTTCCGGCAAAGACAAACAGGGCTAAGAGTGTGTTTCTCATCATACGGAATAAATGTTTAATTTCTACAATAGATTCCTGATACAAAATATTTTTCATATATTTGCATTACTAATTTTAGGTTCAACTTAAGATTATTTGAGAAAAAAATTGTCAATACGTAATTGACGTTTCCATGGGATGGTGTTGCAGCACTATCCCATTTCCTTTTTAGACCATGTGTGTTATTTCATAGGCATATTCTTTTTTAAGGGTTAATTAATTGTTATCACATTCGTCTCATCATCCTTTGTATAAGTAAACTTATTATTGAGTCTCAAAACTTTCAGTACGTGTTCCACCCCATCTTTCGTGCGGAATTTACCTGTATAACGGTTCTTTAAAATCCGGGTATTATTTACCACAATATCCACCCCATAATACAGTTTCAGTTTCTCTATCATATCACGTACGGATATATCATTAAAACAAAGCAAGCCCTCACGCCACAAAAAATAATCGACCTCCTTGATGCGTCCTTTCACCAGTCTGTTGCCTTTCAAGCTGGCCATCATGTTCGGTTCCAGCCTCATTCCACTGTTATTCGAACCGGGCACTAAAATTTCTACAGCACCTTCCAACAAAGAAGTTTCCCATACGCTATCCGCTGCATAAGCCATTACATTGAACTCTGTACCCAGCACCTTCACATTACACTTGTTCGTCTCTACAATAAAAGGCTGTTCCACATTCTTTGTCACCGCAAAGTAACCCTCACCATCCAATTTCACATTTCGGATATTCCCTTTGAAACTTCCCGGGAAAGTCAAGGTACTGCGTGAGTTCAACCAAACCTTCGTACCATCCGCCAACATCAATTCCGCCCGTTGGCCCGCCGGCACATAAATAGACTGCCATGTTTTGTCTTCCGGTACCTGATGTTTTCCTGTCCAATAATGTGTACCCAACAAGACGATCGCCAATACCGCTGCTATCTTGGCAGCTTCCATACATACTCCGCGTAACGAGAAATGTTTCCTTTCCCGGCTATTCTCCTCCGCCACAGGTTCCGTACGCCACAATGCCATGTCATGCAACTTCCGTTGTGCCATATATTCACGCATGTTCTCAGGATTTTCCTGTATCCATTCGGTCACACGCTGCTTTTCGGCTTCAGTAGCATTTCCGGCTATATATTTTTGCAATAATTCAGGATTCATATTCTATGCTGTTTTATTAGAAACGACTCAAGAAGAAACTACCCTAAAAGAAAATGAAGAAAAATATAAAAAAATCATTTTTGTCCTCAAAAACATCCGTATCCCTATCCGGTCAGGCTTAATAATAAAAGAAGAAATAAAATAAAGGAAGATAATCTTTTAAAGTCACCCGCAGTACTTTCAATGCTTTTGATATATGATATTCCACCCCCTTTATAGAGATTTCCATCTCTTCGGCAATCTCTTTATTGGATTTATTTTCAAAACGGCTCAAAATAAATGCCCGTCGGGTCTGTTCCGACAAGGTACTTAAAGTAGCACTGATGATTTTTTCCACTTCTTCCGAAAAAATCTCATCAGGATTGCACGCTTCCAAGGCAGATATACGGATAGACAATTCCTGTTGTTGCCAGTCGACCATCACTTCAAAAGCACTGCGTTTTACCTCCTCGTGCTTTAGATAGTCCAAAGCCTTGTTCTTCAAAATTGTCAGTAACAATGGTAAGATATATTTCTCTTCAACAGGCTCGGCCTTCAACTTTTCCCACAACTTTATTAATGCCTCGGAGGCAATATCTTCTGCCGCCAAATCATTATGAACGTATGATTTGGCAAAGAAAAAAGACTTCTTATAATAAGAGGTATAGATATCATTAAAAGAATTTCCAGACATTTTGCTCATTTGTATATCGGTTGTGCTTTTCATCCATATTACGATGGTAGAGCAAAGTTAGCAATAAACCTTCGATAAAAACAAAATTATCCTGTTAATTCTTTCTCTTATATGCTATGAGCTTGCCTTATATGCAATCGCCCTCCACCGTCAGACCAAGTGGCAAAAAGGAAAAGTTGCCATAGATATGAAATTCACGGACAAACACCCCTATGCTGTCCGACCGGAAGGAAACTTTCAACTGCAAAGTATCTCCCGGAGCAGCATGAAACTTGGAGCATCTCGTTTCCGGACAATCCCAAGAAGAAACAATGCAATAAATATGTAAACTGTCACTTCCATGTTTTTATAGATAAAAACGCCACCACTAAAAAAGTCGAACAAACAAATCGCCAAGCAATATTTTTCATTTATTTCCCCTTATACGATTCCCCCTGAAAAATCCTTCAAAAGCTTCAGCCCTCCCGCAAACCCTTTGCAGGAGGGCGTTCCGGCTGAAGGATCACACCGGGAAAAAGTTTCAGGCCGCGGAAGAATCCTTCAGCTTCACCAGCCGGTACACATTGCCATACTCAGTATGAACACGCTGTATCCCTAATGCAACCATCATCCTGCCCAACCGGTTCGGAGTCACCCCACGCATGGCCGCCGGATAATGTTTCTGCAAATAATTGAACAAATCCGTCGTGGTATAGGGCTTGGACAACTCCCCTTCCTGCGGCATCCGGAAACAACGCAAAAACAATTCCTGTTCGGCAGGCATTTTATAAAAATTCCGGTTGCTGTGCTGTATCTCCTTTTCTTCCTCTTCCGAGAACCAGTAACGCTCTCCTCCGGCCAGCTCCGCTTTCAGCTGGGCGAACAGCTGCGCATGATCGGGCGGTGTGCAGTCAATCTTGCCGTCCACTTCCGCACAAAGGAAACGGCGGCTTCCTGTGGGATCAGTCAGCAGGTCCGTCATATTGGACGTACCGATGAAAGAGGCGATACGGGGCAGATGACTGAATGCCGGACGATGTGCCCTGCGGAAAGTCAGTGTGGTCGTCTGCATCAGATTCTTCAAGGCAGGCATCTGCCCGGCACGGTACTTGTCGAACTCATCCATATTGATCAGTCCGAAAAGCGAAAGTTTCTGTTCACATCCACTCTCGCTCGTCAGGTCGAACTTATCTATATAATAAGGTGTAAGTTCCTTGGGCATCAAAATCTTGCAAAAAGAAGACTTGCGCTTCCCCTGCTCACGACTCACCAACATAGGCGCCACCGCATTGGCGCAATCCTGCGCCTGCCCCAGCCATTGGGCGGCAACACCCAGCATCCAACGGTGAAACCCTTTCACCCACATCGGCTTACGCGATATACGCACGGCCAGCGGAGTAACACGATCCACCCCGTCCCATTGAGGCAAGTGGCTCATATAATGCAGAAAAGGATGATAGTTTTCCACCTTTCTGGAATGGAGCAGACGGCTCACATCCTTATCCCAGCAGTTGATGCCACCGGTACGCGCCTCCAGGCAGAATGTATTCAAATCACGTTGAGCCACCATGGCATACTCTTCATCCGGCATCTCTTTCCCACGATACTCCGTCTGTTCAGTGAGAAGATTGTAACGGAAATCATAGCGTATGGTCAAGAAGCGTTGCAAGGCATCCAGCATATTCTCCGGCTTCTTGCGCCCCGATTTGCCAAAAGCCGCCTTTTCATCGATAGTTTCTACCATGCCAGCTGTTTCGACAGCCGCTGGGAGAACAATTTCATCCACCGTTTCCGTAGCCGTTGAAGGCAACACCCCTTCCGCATTTCCGGTTTGCCCCACCGACTGCCCGGTAACCGGAGCCGTGCTTTTTCCCACGCATCTCCTCATTTTCATACTCTTTTTGCACCAACTCAGTAAATTTTCCACTAATTTTTTCATCCTTTTTCATTATTTGGGGTTGTGTAATATCACAAAGATAACACTCAAAATGCCCTTTTACAAGCATTTACCCCACACTACCGCAAAAAAGTGACTAAGCGAAAATAACTGGGAAATTATTCGTTTTTATCAAGACTATTTCATACTTTTGCACCGTCAAGTTAATCGTTTCACTAGAATGATGAAGTTTCATCACCTAAGTGATACAACTTCATCACTCAAGTGATATTATTTCATCACTAAAGTGAAACGATTAACTTGAAAGGAAGTTGCAGCAAACTCTTCCGTACAAGAAAGCATAAACAACCGGATAAAAACAAATAAGCGAATGGCTATCAAATTTGAATTTTATGAATCACCCAATACGATAGGTACGCGCAAGAAGCGCTATCACGCCCGTGTAGTAAACTGGCAGCGCATCAACACCGACTATCTGGCGCGGGAAATACAGTACGGCTCCTCGCTCACCGTGGCGGACATCAAGGCAACCATTATCTCGCTCAGCGAGAAACTGGCCTACTACTTGAAGGACGGTGCCCGGGTACATATCGAAGGGATAGGATATTTCCATATATCGCTTACCTGCCCCGAGACACGGACACCAAGCTCCACACGTGCCAACAAGGTGAAATTCAAATCGGTGACATTCCGTGCGGACAAATACCTGAAGCATCAGTTGAGCGACGTCAAGACCGAGCGTTCGAAATACAAGCCGCACTCCATGCCGGTAACCAAAGAGAGTATAGACGAAGCACTGACGGAATACTTCCTGACAAACAGCGTGCTGACACGCCGGAAGTTTGAATCGTTATGCGGACTGACACGAGCTACCGCGGGACGTTATATCGCTCAGTTGGCGAAAGATAAAAAACTGCGCAATATCTCCATTCCGCGCAACCCCATCTATGAACCGATGCCGGGATTCTACGGAAAAGAGAAATTGCCCGAACCGGAGAACGAAACGGAAAACGTATCGGCAACAAACGACACGGACCTGACAATAAAGTAAATATACAACGAAACAATATAATAGAAAACTTCTACAAACGAAGCTCAAACCATAAAGAGCTGAAACTTCTACACTAGGCTGAAGGAATTCCGGGAGGAAATTCTTCAGCCGCTTTTCTTTATTGACGGGCGTTTGCGAAGAGGCTGAAGGATTTGAAAGAAAAAACAGGGGAAACTCCGGGGGAGATACTTTTCAGCCCACCAGCCATACCAGCATAGGCAAGTAATCCTTTAAGGAAACACGAAGCAGCTTCAATGCCTGCTGGATGCGGTAAGCCACCGTCTGTGGCGACACATCCAGCACTTCAGCAATTTCTTTATAACTCAGTTCCTTAAAGCGATGCATCACAAAGGCTTCCCGATAACTGTCGGGAAGAGCAGCCATCGCCTCTTTTATTTTCCGGTCCAATTCCTCAAAACGACCATAGTCCACTTCACACAATGCCGCCTGTGTCCGCTCATAAAAGGCAGCTTCCGCCTTGGTTTTCACCTGTTCCCGCGTCAAGTGGTTCAAGACCCTCCGATAAGTCATTTTGAACAAATACTGATTCAATGAAGACTCGATTATCAAATCCCCACGATTCTCCCACAGCCATAACATCACCTCCTGAACAATCTCTTCGGCATCTTCCAGCGACACCAAGCGGTGAGCATAGGCACACAGCATAGGATAGTACCTTCTGAATAAATGGTCAAAAGAATTACCATCCCCCTGTCGGAGAGCATTAAACAAAGACAAGTCTTCCACGGTATGATTCATAGTATAATAACTGTTTTCCTTGTGTACAAAGATAGTTGTTTTTATCGGAAAAAACTTTTTTTTAAAAAAAAGCATTTTTCGTTTAGATACCTTTCATTCTCGCTTGTCTTAATAATATAAAGGAAAACATTAAAGTATAATTCATGGAAAACCATACCGATATAGAAACTTTGTTGACCAAGTATTTCGAAGGAAACACCACTCCGCCGGAGAACGAACAGATAGAAGCCTGGCTGAATGCCGATGAGGAGCATTTGCGTATAGCCAAGCAGCTGAATACGCTCTATCTGGCTGTAGACACACAGCACATCACAAAGAAGATAGATACGGAAAAGGCATTAGACAAGGTAAAAAGCAGAACAAAAGTTAGAAACCTGTCCTGGTGGGGATGGACACAACGCATTGCGGCCATCCTGTCCGTTCCCCTCCTGATAGGTGTATTGGCTCTGTATCCGGACAGACAGCAGCCGGTAGTCACCGCTCAGATGGTGGAAATAAAAACCAATGCAGGCATGACTACCTCCGTCCTGTTACCGGACAGCACGGTAGTTCACCTCAATTCGGAATCCTCCCTCCGCTATCCCACCTTTTTTGCCGGCGATGTGCGCCAAGTGGAATTAAACGGTGAAGCTTATTTCGATGTGACCCAACACCCCCGGAAACGATTCATCGTTTCCACCCCTCACCATTCGCAGGTGGAAGTGTACGGAACAAGTTTTAATGTGGAAGCATACGGTAATGAAACTCCCATTTCCACCACGCTTATCGAAGGCAGCGTAGGGTTTATTTATAAGAATAGCAAAGGAAAATTTCAAAAGAGTATGCTCTCCCCCAGACAGAAGCTGGTTTATTCCCCACAAACCGGAGATATCAAGTGCTACGCTACCTCGGGCGAATCGGAGATTTCATGGAAAGACGGCAAGCTTATCTTTAATGACACTCCGTTGGATGAAGTGCTGCACATGCTTGGAAAGCGGTTCAATGTGGAATTCGTATTGTCCAACAAGGGGCTGAAAGGCTGTTCGTTCACAGGAACATTCACCCATCAGCGTCTGGAGCGTATTATGGAATATTTCCGGATTTCTTCCCACATACGCTGGCGTTACATTGACAGTGCAGATATAAAGACGGAAAAGCTGAAAATAGAAGTGTACTAATATACGTTTAACCCTTAATTTAAATACTAGAAAAATGAACAGACAACAGGCTCCCTAAACAAAAACATACGGGAGGATATTGGCGTATCACCCCGTATGAAAAAATCATCTTTCCATGCTTGTTTGGCGACAAGCAAAGACAACATTTTATTCACTTTATCTCAATTACAAAATTATGAAAATTTATTTTAGCGTCCAATTATTATGGATGATAAAGTCGTGTAGGTTAATCTTAAATAAAACTCCATTACCTATGAAACTGAGTGTACTCTTTTTAATCTGTTCGCTAAGTATGACTTATGCGGCAGAGTCGTATGCGCAAAAGACCATGATCAGTCTTGAAGTGCGTAATGAAACAGTTGGCACTGTGTTGGAAAAGCTGAAAAAAGAATCGGGGTTTGATTTCTTCTTCAACAATAAACACGTAGATCTGAAACGTATTGTATCAGTTTCGGCAAACAACAATAATATCTTCAAGATATTGGATCAGATTTTCGCAGGAACGAATGTGAAGTATTCGGTGCTTGAAAAGAAAATCATTCTTTCTACTGAGATTGTGCAAGGAATACAGCAAGAACAAAATAAGGTGACAGGTATTGTGAAAGATGCGAATGGCGAACCGATAATCGGTGCCAATGTCATCGTAAAAGGCCAGTCAACTGGTACAATCACAGATATAGACGGGCGGTTCGTTCTGGATACTCCCAAAGATGCCGTTTTACAGATTACTTATATCGGGTATGTTTCTCAAGAAGTGAAAGTTTCTGGAAAGAAAGAACTTAATGTTGTATTAAAGGAAGATACTGAAACTTTGGAAGAGGTAGTAGTCGTAGGATATGGCGTACAAAAAAAGGCCAACCTGACAGGAGCAGTAAGCAGTGTAAAAATGGATGAAATATTGGGTGATCGTCCTGTCACTTCGGTTAGTAATGTACTGATGGGAGCAATGCCGGGACTGCAGGTAACAGGCACATCAGGCCAACCCGGTGCTGAAATGTCTTTCAATATCCGTGGAGTGAACAGCATCAATGAAGGTGCCCCGCTTGTATTAGTTGACAATGTAGAGATGGACATAAATATGCTGGATCCTAATGATATTGAATCTATCTCTGTATTAAAAGATGCCGCATCTTCGGCTATTTACGGTGCACGCGCTGCATTCGGAGTTATCCTAGTTACCACTAAAAAGGGAATGAAAGACACTCGCTTCTCTATCAACTACTCTAATAACTTCTCATTCAGTAAGCCCAGTAATTTACCCCATAAAGCAACTCCGTTACAAACAGTACAAGCTTATAAAGATATGGGAACAGTATCATATCAGACAGGACAAAATGTAGATACCTGGTTAGAGTTATTGAAAGAATATAATACTAATTCAAGCAATTATCCTGACGGTTATGCCGTTGTAGACGGACTTCGATACAGTTTACAAGAAACAGATCTCTTAAACGACATGATGGAAACAGGTTTTCAACAAACACATAACATTTCTGTTGGAGGAGGTAATAAATCAATATCTTACAGAATGTCAGCCGGTATGGTGAATCAAAATGGAATTCTTGTTACAGACAAAGACTCATATAAACGTTATAATATATCATCTTACATCCGCTCCGACATTCATTCCTGGATTACTCCAGAGTTAGACATCAAATATGCGAATTCACATTCAGAACTTCCCTATACTTCAGCTTCTTATGGTATTTGGGGAGCAGCAGTAGCCTTTCCATCTTATTTTCCATTAGGTAATATGGAACTGGATGGTGAAATCTTGCCTATCAATACTCCTCATAATTTCATCAATCTGTCAGCACCTAAAGAAAATGACAGAAACGATTTACGCATCTTTGGCAAGCTGACTATTACTCCGTTCAAAGATCTGAAAATAATCGGTGAATATACATTTAATAGAAAGACCAGAGAAATCACAACTTTCGATAAGAAATTTGCTTATGCTCACGGAGCTAACTTCCGCAAAGAACAGTCTGTTTCAAATTCGAAATATGAAATAGAAAATCGGGCAACCAATTATAATGCTTTTAATGTATATGCCAATTACAACAAAACATTAGGCCAACATGACATTGGAATTATGGCTGGTTTCAATCAGGAAAGCAATTCCTATAAGATGATGAAAGCGTCACGCACAGATATGATTAACGAAGATTTACCCTCATTATCACAAGCTACAGGAGATTATAAAAACAGTGATGAATTTGAAGAATACCATGTCAGAGGATTATTCTATAGGATAAATTACTCTTATGCCGGTAAATATTTACTCGAAACAAACGGGCGTTATGATGGTTCTTCGAAATTCCCTAAAGAAAATCGTTTCGGCTTCTTTCCTTCTGTTTCCGTAGGATGGCGTGTCAGTGAAGAGCAATTTATGGAATGGAGTAAAGTTTTTCTTTCTAACTTAAAATTGAGAGGTTCTTATGGTAATATCGGTAATCAAAGTATAGAACCTTATGCTTTTATTCCTGGCATGGATTCTCCATTGGCTAATTGGGTTGTAAACGGACAAGCTACTACAACATTGGCTCCTCCAGCCCTAGTCAGCAATAGTTTCACTTGGGAAAAAGTTAGTACCTTGGATTTCGGATTTGACCTAGGACTGTTTAATAACCGCCTAAATGTTGTATTTGATTGGTACCAACGGGATACAAAAGGAATGTTGGCTCCAGGTATGGAACTTCCAGGAGTATTGGGTGCCAAAGCCCCATTACAAAACTCTGCCGACTTACGCGCCAAAGGTTGGGAAATATCCTTGGATTGGAATGACCGTATCGGCAATGTGCAATATTATTTAGGTTTTAACCTATATGACTCGCGTACGAAAATCACAAAATACGACAATGAGGTAGGCTTACTAGGAAAAGATTCGGATGACAATCTGATTTACCGGAAAGGAATGGAATTAGGTGAAATATGGGGGTATACTACAGACCGCTTATATACTACCGAAGATTTTGACAGTCAAGGAAAGTTAAAAAACAATATTCCCAAAGTGGAAGGTTATAATCCTAATCCGGGAGATATACTTTATGTGGATTTTGATGGGAATGGTATCATAAACAATGGTAAAAACACATCAAACGAACCAGGCGACACTCGTATTATCGGTAATGATACTCGCAGATATCAATACGGAATTCGTGGTGGTGCAACATGGAAAGGTATTTCACTGTCATTTATTTTACAAGGAGTCGGCAAACGGGATCTTTGGCTCATGAACGAGCTATTCTATCCACATTACGATGCTTACTCAACTTTGTTTGACTCTCAATTGAATTACTGGACTCCAGAACATACAAACAGTTATTTCCCACGTTTATATGAAAAGGCAGAAGGAAACACTAAAGCCAATCAAAAACCACAAACCCGTTTTTTGCAAAATGGAGCATATTTGAGCATACGCAATATCAGTTTATCATATACCTTCCCCATAAAACTGATCAAGCCACTGGGTATTACTAACTTATCAGTATTTTTTGGTGGAGAGAACCTCTTTACATTTGATCATCTGCCCAAAGGGATAGATGCTGAACGTGTAGTAACAGACAATTTGGGACAACGTGGATTTACTTATCCTTATATGCGTCAATTCTCATTTGGTATTAATTTAAGTTTATAATAAAAGCTGACATTATGAAAAAATATATAGTAGCAGCAGGACTCTTCCTGTTGATGAACTCTTGTTTAAATAATGATTTTATGGAGGTATATCCTAAAGATCAACAAACGGAATTAACCTCTTTCCGATCATATGAAAACTTCAAGACTTACTCTTGGGGACTGTATAACGTCTTTTTCGGCTATGCATATAAAACAGGACAAACTGATGAAATCTTTAAAGGAGATTATGAAGCTGACAATATGATCAAGCATGTCTCAGGCAATGAAAGCCAATGGGCGTATCAAAAAGCTAAGGTACCTGCATCCTCTGATTCATGGGATTATGAATACATCCGCCGGGTAAATTTAATGTTGGACAATATAGACCAATCATCCATGAATGATGCAGAAAAAGCACACTGGAGAAGTGTTGGATATTTTTTTCGCGCTTATAAATATTTTAAAATGTTGTCTCTATATGGAGACTTACCATGGGTAGAACATACCTTATCAGAAGACAGCGAGGAACTATATTTCCCTAGAGACCCACGGGATGTTGTGGCCCAAAATATTCTGAATAACTTGAAATACGCAGAAGAACATATCAAAGTAGACGGAGATGGCAATAATACAATCAATCGAGCTGTAGTACAATCATTAATCTCCCGTTTTTGTTTGTTTGAAGGGACATGGAGAAAATATCATGCCCTACCAAATGCCACAACCTATTTAGAAGAATGTACACGGGCTTCCAAGGAAGTCATGAATAAATATACTACCCTACACCCCAACTATGAAGAACTTTTCAACTCAGAGTCTTTAGCTGGCATCAATGGAATTATTCTATACAAAGAGTATGCTACCAGCCAGCTATGCCATGGACTCACACGTATGGTAAGAACCGGCGAGTCACAAATAGAAGCAACCAAAGATGCCGTGGACAGTTATTTGTGCAGTGACGGACATCCTATCAAAAACAGTACCACATACGGAGGTGACAAAGATGTGTATGCCCAGTTCCGCAACAGGGATTATCGTCTATATCACACAGTATGTCCTCCCTATATGGTAAGTCTAGCAAGTGCCTCTACTACTCAATGGAAGTTCACAGATAATCCCTCTGAACGCGAGTATATTGACTTGATGGCAACAATTTCTAAAGAAACTTATCACCGGTTGCCGACATCTAATTTCAAAGGTTTTATAACCAAAGGGCAACCCCATTTTAAAAATGTCAATTGGGGACAGGGATGGAATGCCAGCCAAATGGGTTTCTGGGTATGGAAATACTATAATACCCATACCGATGCCAGCACTGCCAATGGAGTTTGTACTACAGACGCTCCCCTATTCAGACTCGGCGAGATACTGTTGAATTATGCCGAAGCAATGTATGAACTAGGGCTATTCGATCAATCTATAGCAGATAAAACTATTAACAAACTGAGGAAACGTGCTCACGTGGCCGACATGGTCTTGACAGATATTACCACAGATTTTGATCCTGACAGAGATCAAGATGTAAATCCTTTACTATGGGAAATCCGCCGTGAACGCCGCGTTGAATTAATGGGTGAAGGAACTCGTCTGGACGATTTACGCCGATGGAAAAAAGGACATTATGTAAACAAACAACCTACTGGAGTCTATTTAAAAGATGCAAGTGAATTTAATGTAAAAGTTATGAATGGTCCATCCAACAATGAAGGATATGTATATTATTTCGAGAAACCCATAGGGTGGTTGGAACATTACTATCTAAATCCAATTCCTCTAAATCAATTGGCACTCAATCCTGCTCTCGAACAAAATCCTGGATGGGAAAACAATAAATAAAATTATGCAGTTAAAATACACTTTGTTTTCAAGCATTTCAATGCTTGCCTTCTCTTCTCTGTCTGTATTTTCACAGACAGAGAAAATGAACGTTCTATTCTTGATGGCAGACGATATGCGCCCTGAGTTAGGATGCTATGGGGTAAAAGAAGTAAAGACCCCCAATATTGACCGTTTTGCCGCCAGCGGGTTATTATTTCAGAACGCTTACTGCAATATCCCAGTAAGTGGAGCTTCACGCGCCAGCTTATTAACAGGAGTGTATCCACACTATCCAGATCGTTTTGTCAACTATTCCGCTTATGCCAGCAAAGATTGCCCGACCGCAATTCCGATATCAAGATGGTTTACATCACATGGCTATTACACAATCTCAAACGGCAAGGTTTTCCACCATCTTTCAGATCATGCTAATTCATGGAGTGAACCCCCTTACCGTAAACATCCCGACGGATATGATGTATATTGGGCAGAATACAATAAATGGGAATTATGGATGAATGAAGCCTCCGCACGAACTATCAATCCCAAAACAATGCGTGGACCTTTCTGTGAGTGGGCTGAAGTACCTGACACCGCTTATGATGACGGA
The DNA here is from genome assembly GCF_040911965.1 of Phocaeicola sp. RTP21359st1_B8_RTP21360_211022. NCBI lineage: Bacteria > Pseudomonadati > Bacteroidota > Bacteroidia > Bacteroidales > Bacteroidaceae > Phocaeicola > Phocaeicola sp. RTP21359st1_B8_RTP21360_211022. Next base: position 51,087 of record NZ_JBDFXP010000018.1, on the reverse strand, counting down.
AAACTGGCATTAAAAGCCATTGCAGACTTAAAACGTTTAAAAGAACAAGGAAAACCTTTCTTTATGGCATGTGGATTTTGGAAGCCACATTTACCTTTTAATGCCCCTAAAAAATATTGGGATTTATATGACCGAGAAAAAATTCCAGTTGCTAACAATCGTTTTCGTCCTAAAGATCTACCGAATGAGGTTAAAAACTCTACAGAAATCTACGCTTACGCACGTACCACCACAGCAGATGATATTTCTTTTCAGAAAGAAGCCAAACATGGATATTATGCTTGTCTGAGTTATGTTGATGCGCAAATAGGGAAAGTACTGGACGCTCTGGATGAGTTAGGTTTAGCAAATAATACCATCGTTGTATTACTGGGAGACCATGGCTGGCATCTAGGGGAACATAACTTTCTCGGTAAGCATAATTTAATGGATCGTTCTACTCACGTTCCTTTAATTGTACGTGTTCCCGGATTGAAAAAAGGAAAGACTAAGTCCATGGTAGAATTCGTAGATTTATATCCGACACTATGTGAACTTTGTCATTTGCCCATACCAAAGAATCAATTAGATGGCACTAGTTTTGTTCCTATTTTAACAAATTTAAAAGCAAAAATAAAAGACCAAGTATATATCCAATGGGAAGGAGGGGACAATGCTGTTAGCAATAGATACAACTATGCGGAATGGAAACAAAAAGAAAAGATTCATTCTCGAATGTTGTTCGACCATCACATAGATCCAGAAGAAAATAAGAACAAGGTCAACGAACGAAAGTATAGAAGCGAAATTAATAAGCTCTCTTCATTTTTAAAGGCTAAAAAAGAAACTTTAATGAAATCACAATGAAAAAACTTTCCGGTTTACCTGCTCTAACCATCGAGATCGGATTATAACTGAAAGCAATTTGACGATTGTTTTTTGTAAAATAAGAAGTGATAGGCATATTTTAGTGAGAGAATATACTTCAACCAGTATATCTTTCACTAAAATATCATCGGAAACTGTTTATCATTATTCCTCTAAAATAATCACCACATAAACCGTCATACTCAATTCTGCCGGGAATTCATATACGCCTTCACCTGTTCACTAATCTGTTTCATCCCTTTCACCGAAGGATGGCCGCTCATCTTATCAAGCCCTTTCAATTCGATGCAATCGATCTGATAATGTTTGCAAATTGTTCTGACTGATTCAGTTATCTCGTTTCCCAAACCATCATTCAACAAAAAATAAATCTCCACATTAGGATAGTAATCAATCATTGTATCCAGCATATAAGCCATGGCAGGGCGGAAAGAATACAAATCTTTTTTAGACCAATCCGCATACTTATACTCTCCTAAAGGAGATTTTGCCCAATAATCATTAGTCGCGCCAAAAATAAAAATAATATCAGGACAGCCCAACGCCTTCATCCGGGTGATGAAAGAACGGTCGCTATAATCCTCCGAACGGTAACCGGTATGGCAAATAGTAGCACCGGAAAACGAATTATTCACACAAAGACGGTAGTTGTTCTCCTTAATAAACTGATGCCACCAGGTATTACGTACAGAAACCATATCTGTCTTCCGTCCTTTAGGAGGCGTCTTCAGATACCATACAAAATTAGTATCGGGCTGAACATAGCCTTCGAAAGTGGAATAAGAATCCCCCAGAATAGAAACGGATTTCAAACCTTGAGCAATGCCCGGATGACAGAACAACGTGCAAAACAGCAGAGTTATAATATACTTTTTCATAGGTATTTGATTATTTCGCCTTCAAATATACAGCATATTTTGGTTTAACTCCTATAAAAACAACCTTTTTCTTCCCTTTACAGACAAACAAGAAGACATCGAACCGCTTTATAAAAATAAGAACAAATCCAATGGTTACAAATTCGATCTATAAACGTCATTACCTATAAGAGCCGCAAAATGAAGGCCATTTAACTTTTAAAAGACTAAGTATGACAAGAAACGCTTTTTGGGGACTGTGTATCGGGATATGTATGGCAAGCACACAAAGTGTCGCTCAAAAGATAGAAAATACAAATATCCAAACTGATAATCAAAAAAACTATACCCCATCCCATATCAATGAAATTACCAATGGGGAATCTTTATATACTGTCCGAAGCGACACAAGTCTTCATAACATCAGAACAATACAAGCAAACTCGAATCCGGAAGTATTGGATAAACTGACAGCAGAACTGAAACCGGCTATCCCCTATTTAAATGAAGTCGGTGCACAAGCCATGCCCCGGAATATCGTTCCGATCAAGAATCCCTATTTCAATATGCCTCAGCCGAAGCGTCCCGTTTTCCCCGATTTCATCGTCAATATGAAAGACAAAGGAATGACAGAAGATGCCCCTATTACGGATGTAGTGAACCGGACGATTGCCGAAGTCAGCAACCAAGGAGGAGGAACAGTCGTCATTCCTGAGGGAAAATGGAAATCGGCCCGTATTGTACTGAAAAGTAATGTTAATCTACATTTAGCCAAAGGAGCCGAAATAGAGTTTGCCGGTCGCGCGGAAGATTATCTGCCGGCGGTTTTCACACGCCATGAAGGGGTAGAAATAATGGGGCCGGCCGCCTTTATTTACGCCAATGGGGAAAACAACATCGCCATTACGGGAGAAGGAACCATCTACGGACCACCTATGGATGCTGAAATCAGAAAACGTCCTAACGGTGCTTCAGTGGTAGAAAAAGATGTTCCGTGGGACATGCCTATAGAACAACGTATCTATGACGGTATGGAAGGCAGGACTTTCTATCGTCCTAAAACAATCTCTCCCATCAACTGTACCAATGTATTAATAGAAGGGATCACGATGGAACGAAGTACCTTGTGGAATGTGGTACCCATTTATTGCGAGAATGTAATTATAAGAGGCATTACCGTCAACTCCACCAAGGTGCCCAGCGGAGACGGCATTGACATAGAATCCTGTAAAAATGTACTGATTGAATACTGCACGCTGAACTGTGGTGATGATTGCTTTACCCTGAAAGCCGGCAGAGCAGAAGACGGATTACGTGTAGGCAAACCTACAGAAAATGTAGTTATCCGCTACTCGCTGGCCCAGCATGGACATGGCGGGATAACTTGTGGTAGTGAAACAGCCGGAGTGATCAAGAATCTGTATGTACACGATTGTGTATTCGACGGAACCCGTACCGGCATCCGTTTCAAGACACGACGCAACCGTGGAGGAGGCAGTGACAACACGTACTATGAGAGACTGCGCATGATCAATGCAGGAAAAGCCTTTACCTGGGATTTGTTGGGCAGTGCTTATTATATGGGCGAACTGGCCGCACGCTATCCGGCAAGAAAAGTAAACCGGCTGACGCCTGATGTAAAGAATATCCTGATCAAAGATTTCATTGTAGAATCAGCCGACCAGTTCTTTACCGCCAATGGTATTCCCGAAATACCTTTCAACCAGGTAGTGGTGGAAAATGGAGAGATCAAATGCAGGAAATTAATCGGTGCCCTGAATGATGCCGCCGGATTTACGATGCGGAAGCTGACGATAGAATCGCAGCACAATGACATTCACATATTGGATGGAAAAGACATCCTGTTCGAGGATATACATTTCAAACTCCCCGCCGGAGAGATCATGGTGAATGTGGAAGGGGAAAGATCCGGAAACATTGTTTTCAAGAACATCAATGCCAATCAGGAAAAGGTTGAGTATAAAAAGGAATCTCCCATGAGGATAGAAATAAAGTAACTAAATATCGGTCTGATTTGGAACGCAAATGACGCAAATGACACAAATTTAACCTTTCGGTAGGTTTTGCCTCTATGTAGTGAGGGGGCTTTATTTGTGTCATTCGCGTCATTTGCGTTCCAATCTTTCTCCTAAATAATCACACTTATCACACCCACTTCCGCAACTATAATCCCCTAGAATTGTATCATTTTTCATCATAATGTATGATTTTCCATTGTAAGGCGGGTTATCCCGCCTTATTTTTGTATCATGAAAACAGTATTCAATGGTATTATGAAAAACAAATGGACCAAACTGGCGGCTTTAGCAATAGCTGCCCTGTGGAGTGGACCAACCGTGCAGGCACAAGCTCCGCACCCCGAGCGTATCTATTTATCGGGAACCGGTATTGACAACACCAAGACTTGGGAGTTCTTTTGTTCGGGAGGACAAAACAGTGGGAAATGGAAAAAGATCGAAGTACCCTGCAACTGGGAACTGCAAGGATTCGGAGAATATACTTACGGTCGTTGGTATACTATAAAAGGTGAAAGGCCAAGCGACGAAACGGGTATTTACCGATATAAATTTGAATCTCCGGCAACAACTCCCGGTGAGCGGATAAAAATATTCTTTGACGGAGTGATGACCGACACGGAAGTTTTCATCAATGGAAAACCCGCAGGCGAAATGCACCAGGGAGGATTCTACCGCTTCAGTTATGATATCACCGATTTATTGAAGCCCGGCAAAAAGAACCTGCTTGAAGTAAAGATAGCCAAAGAATCAGCCAACAAATCCATCAATGCAGCCGAACGTAAAGCCGACTGGTGGCTGTATGGTGGTATTTACAGACCCGTATGGCTGGAAGTTGTCCCGGCAGTCCACATGCGACATTTTGTTCTGAACGCCGATCAGCATGGAAAATTGCAAGCGGCAATAGAAATGGAAGGGGATGCCAAAGGATATGAATTGTCTGTTTCCGTCCGTTCATTAAAGGATGGGAAAGAGATGTACACTCAAGGACACAAACCTACCGTTTCTCATCAGATTAAGGATTCGAACAAGGAACAGTTGGTGGAAGGAAACTGGATGAATATCCAGCCTTGGTCTACAGAGGACCCTAACCTGTACGTAGCCAGACTGGAACTGAAAGACCCCGAAGGGAAAACGGTGCAAAGCCGTGAAACGCGGATAGGTTTCCGCACCATTGAATTCTTTCCACAAGACGGAGTTTATCTGAATGGAACCAAACTAGTGGTGAAAGGTGTCAACCGCCATTCTTTTTCCGTAGATGGAGGTCGTGCTACCAGTGCGGCTATAAGCCGTCAGGATGCCTTGCTGGTAAAAGAGATGAATATGAATGCGGTCCGTTCACATTATCCGCCTGATGAACATTTCCTGGATATGTGTGATTCATTAGGAATTGTCTATATGGACGAACTGGCAGGATGGCAAAACGGATACGATTCAAAAGTAGGTCCTAAGTTAGTCAAAGAAATGATAGAACGCGATGTAAACCATCCGTCCATCATTATTTGGAGTAATGGCAACGAAGGAGGATGGAATTATAATCTGGATCCTTTATTCGCCAAATACGATAAATTACAGAAACGCCACATGGTACACCCTTGGGCCGATTTCAATGATCTGGACACCCACCATTATCCCACTTATCTGACCGGAGTGGCACGTTTTACCAACGGCTATAAAGTATTTATGCCTACCGAATTCATGCATGCCATGTACGATCAGGGAGGTGGTGCCGGACTGCGTGACTTTTGGGATCGTTGGTGCACGAACCCTCTGTTTGCCGGAGGCTTTATCTGGGTATTCTGTGACGAAGCTCCCAAACGTTCTGATAAAGGAGGCATATTGGATTCTGATAAATCCAATGCTCCTGACGGGGTAGTTGGTCCGCGTAGAGAAAAAGAAGGAAGTTACTATGCTATCCGCGCACAATGGTCGCCCATCCAGTTAAAACCCCTGCTGATTACCGACCACTTTGACGGCAGCTTCCTGGTTACTAATGAATATACGTATACTAACCTGGACAAATGTCGCATGACTTACAAAATACGTACTTGCGAAACACCTTTGAAAAATGCCATGGAAAGCGGTAAAGTTATCGCAGAAGGCCATGTACAACTGCCAGCCATCGCACCAGGTGAAACCGGAAAAGCCCGCTTCACTCTTCCTGCTTCTTTCCGGGAAGGTGATGTACTGGAGTTAGAGGCATTTGACAAAGAGGGAAAAAGTATCTGTAACTGGACCTATCCTATCCGGCTGGCAAAACAATACTTTGATCATAAAATGGCGCAGACTCCGATGACCCCGGAAGCGGTACAACCGGCCACCGCCACTCAAACCGCTACCTCCATCGAACTGAAAAGCGACCGTGTAACCGTCACTTTTGACCCGGCTACCGGCATGATCAGCCGTATCACATCAGGAGGAACAGAAGTTCCATTCAAAGACGGCCCTGTGGCAGTAGGCATGAAAATGCGCTACGAACCAACATTGAGTTATGTCCGCAACAGCAACGAGGGAGCTGTTTACTGTGCCAAGTACAAAGGTGCCGCCGACTCCATCGTATGGCGTCTTACGGACAAAGGATTACTCTATATGGATGCCATTCTGCTGAACCGGGCTTCCGGCGGAGGTGGATTCGATGATGCTTTCATGGACTCCAAAGTATTCAATCTCGGTCTGACTTTCTCTTATCCTGAAAAGAATTGCTCCGGCATGAAATGGATGGGCCGCGGCCCGTACCGTGTCTGGAAAAACCGGATTCCGGGAACGAATTATGGAGTATGGCACAAAGAGTACAACAATACCATCACCGGAGAAAGTTTTGAAAATCTGGTTTATCCGGAATTTAAAGGATATCATGCCAATATGTATTGGGCCACATTGGAAAGTAACACGACACCGTTCACCGTTTATTCCCGGAATGACGGTATCTTCTTCCATGTGTTCACTCCCGAAGAACCGAAAGGACGCGTAAAAGACACCATGCCCAAATTCCCCGAAGGAGATATATCCTTCCTGCTGGACATCCCGGCTATTTGCTCCTTTAAACCCATCGAGCAACAAGGGCCGAACAGCCAGCCGGGTAATATCCGTATCAAATCGGGGGATGAAGGGTTACATCTGAATTTGATGTTTGATTTCCGACAATAAACAAGTGAATAGTGATTAATTTAATAGCAGAATCATGAAATTAATAACTTTTGTATGTGCCGCCTTTCTATGCCTTCCGTCTTTGGCACAAGAAAAATTTCCGGACGGCACGCCTGTATCCGATTGGTTTAAGGACAGTAAGATAGTAGATATAAACACATTAGGCAAGAAATACATTCTGACAGATTACGGTGTCATCAATGACAGCACCCTGTTACAAACAGAGAAAATCCAATCTGCCATTGATGCTGCCGCACAAAATGGCGGCGGAGTCATCGTCATTCCCAAAGGAACCTATTTAAGCGGAGCGCTGTTCTTCAAACCCAAAACACACCTGCATCTGGAGGAAGGAGCTGTGTTGAAGGGAAGTGATGATATCAGCAACTTCCCCATCATAGATACCCGCATGGAAGGGCAAAGCTTGAAATATTTCGCGGCGTTGGTCAATGCCGACAGAGTGGACGGTTTTACGTTATCCGGAAAAGGCACGATTGACGGTAACGGATTAAGATACTGGAAATCATTCTGGCTTCGTCGAAAAGTCAATCCCCAATGTACCAATATGGATGAATTACGTCCCCGGCTGGTTCATATCTCCCATAGCAATAACGTCCAACTCTCAGGAGTACGCCTCATCAACTCTCCCTTTTGGACTACCCATCTTTATAAATGCAATCACATAAAATTACTGAACCTCTATATTTTCTCACCGGAGAAACCGGTAAAGGCTCCAAGTACGGATGCCATTGATATTGATGTATGCAGCAATGTACTGGTGAAGAACTGCTATATGTCTGTCAATGATGACGCCATAGCCTTAAAAGGCGGCAAAGGTCCCTGGGCAGATCAAGACCCGAACAATGGAGGTAATTTCAACATCATCATCGAAGATTGTACCTACGGCTTCTGCCACGGCGCCCTCACTTGTGGAAGCGAATCCATCCACAATCGCAATATTATCTTGCGACGCATCCACATCACCAATGCCAATCGTTTGTTATGGTTAAAGATGCGGCCGGACACTCCTCAACAATATGAATATATTCTGGTGGAAGATATCACCGGAGATGCAGACCATTTTCTGTATATCAAGCCTTGGACACAATTCTTTGACCTGAAAGACAGAAAAGACATTCCCGTTTCTTACTCAAACCATGTGACAATGAGAAACATTGATTTTAAATGCGATAATTTCTTCAGCGTAGAAAAGTCTGATCAATATCAACTTACTAACTTTACATTCGAAAACCTGAACATTAAAGCTAAAAACGGGGAATGCGACAAAGAAATGATTGACAATTTCATTTGGAAAAAGGTAAGTATAAATAATATAAAATAAGATCAGCAGTTGAATAAATCAAATTCAACAATATCTAATCACGAGCCACGGCTGGCACTATCCAAACGTGGCTCCTGTTTTTTCAACATGAAATTCACAAGATCCCGGTGTATTCCACATATATCCGGCATTCGTTTCTTTACTTAATAGTTCAATAACTCTTCCAGGCATCAGCCTCTTTGGCATTACGGGCTTTTGCACGCATTTTCTTACTGAAAATGATTCCCAGCAGCTTATCGGCATCAAACGTAGCACTGATACCCGCCCCCACCATCAAAGCGCTAGGAGTAAATTTGCCTGCCGGCGCAGGTTCCAAACGAGGATCATAGCCTGCCAACAACTCTTTGTTGATAGGAATCTCTACATAAATTTGTTCCTCTTCCGGAGTTTCAAACGGTCCGTACGGCAATAACCTGATATACCCTCTACCATCTATTGTATCCATTTGAGAGATATAATAACGAGGAAGTTCCGTTTCAAACTTCATGTTTTTTTTAGGGAAGGGAGTTGATTTCATTTTCCACTTTTCGGGATTGAACAATCTGTCAATCTCTTTCTGTGTTTCATCATCTATCACAATTTCTACTTGACCGCTCAATAGTTGCTGCAAACGCAAAGAGTCCTGTTTGGTCAACTGCTTGGTCTCATTCGTTCTCTGGGCAAATGACAGCACCGAGAAACAAAGACATAACAAAAGGAAGAATATACGTTTCATAGCTATCTATTTTTAGTAACTTCCTAAAGATACGCAAAAGTAACGTATGTTCATCCTTTTCAAGTCTTTTTCTTTCGTTCTTTTTTTCGTTAATTCTGGTAATAAACTCGTTTTACCCTATTAGACACACTGGTCAAGATCTCGTATGGAATAGTTTCCAAAATCTCTGACAGGACAGTGACCGGTAAATCATCTCCGAAAATGATAGCTTTATCCCCTTCCTTACAATCAATATCCGTCACATCAATCATGCATACATCCATACAGATATTACCCACGTATGGCGCTTTCTGCCCATTCACCAAACAGTAGGCATGTCCATTTCCCAAACGTCGGTTCAGCCCGTCGGCATAGCCGATAGGAATAGCGGCAATGCGAGAATCCCTTTCCAAATGTCCTTTACGACTATACCCCACTGTTTCCTCCTTAGGAACCTCATGAATCTGAAGAATAGTGGTTTTTAATGTACTTACATTATGGATGATCTGATTGGTAAACGGATCAATTCCATAAAGACCGATTCCCAAACGCACCATATCGAACTGGGCACCCGGATAACGTTCTATCCCGGCTGTATTACAGATATGACGCAATATCTTATGCTGAAAAGCCTCCTGCAAACATTCAGAAGCAGCTTCAAACATTTCTATCTGTCTGCGCGTAAACGAATCAAACTGAGCCCCGTCACTGCCTACCAAATGGGAGAATACAGAACGTGGAATAACAGCTGTCTGTTTCTTCAGACGGTCTATCAGTTCCGGAATCTCTTCGGGTGCAAAACCCAAACGGTGCATTCCCGTATCCAATTTAATATGAATGGGGAAATTCGTTACCCCTTCTTTTTCGGCAGCTTTAATCAGTTCATTCAATAAATGGAAACTGTAAACCTCGGGTTCCAATTTATAATCAAACATGGTCTTGAATGCTGTCAACTCAGGATTCATAATCATAATGGAACAGGTAATTCCCGCTTTCCTCAGATCCGAACCTTCATCAGCTACAGCTACCGCCAAGTAATCCACACGATGATCTTGCAGTGTCTTAGCTATCTCGTATGAACCGGCACCGTATGCAGAAGCCTTCACCATACATACCATTTTTGTTTCCGGTTTCAGTTTGCTGCGATAATAATTCAAGTTATCAACCAAAGCATTCAAATTGATCTCCAAAATGGTTTCATGCACTTTCAGTTCCAAACGATCTGAAATCCGGTCAAAATGAAAAGCCCGCGAACCTTTTACCAAAATCACCTCATTACGCAGCCCAGCCAGCAAATCCGACTCCAACAGTTCTTCTGTAGTACGGAAAAAATACTTTTCTATCTCAAAACGGGCAGCAGCAGTCCGAATTTCCTCTCCTACCCCGATAATCTTCTCTACTCCCCGGCTATGTACCAATTCGGCTACCTGACGATAAAGCAGTTTGCTGCTCTGTCCTGTTTCAAGCATATCCGAGAGGATAAGTGTCCGTTTTTTTCCTTTATCATCAGAACGACGCGACATAAAGTCAAGAGCAATATCCAAAGAAGCCAAATCCGAATTATAACTATCATTGATCAACACACAGCCATTCTTGCCTTCTTTTACCTCCAGACGCATAGCAATCTGTTCCAAACGCGCCATGCGCTCGGTTATTTGTTCAGGGGAAACCATCATATACAAAGCCACAGCCAGACAATGCAGCGAATTCTCAATAGAAGCGTCATCTATAAAAGGAATACTAAATTCATTCGGCATCCCCAGATAACGGTATTTAATAGTGGTAGCATGTGCCCCTTTTTGAATGGACTCAATAAACAACGGACGTTCATTGTCCTTTTTCGACCAAGCAATCTCACGCGAGGTAAAAAGAGATTTTGCCACACACGAACTGATCAGTTCGTTATCGCCATCATAAATGATGACGTCACAGTCTTTGAACAAAGTAAGCTTCTCCATACATTTATCCTGTAAAGAGAAAAAGTTCTCTTGGTGCGCACCACCAATATTAGTCAAAATCCCCACAGTAGGTTTAATGATAGTCTGCAACGCCTCCATTTCCCCCATTTCGGAAATACCCGCTTCAAAAATAGCCAACTCAGTGCGTTCATTCATCAACCATACCGAAAGTGGCACACCTATCTGTGAATTATAGCTACGTGGCGAACGGGTTACCACACGGTCCGGGCTCAGCAATTGATACAACCATTCCTTCACAATGGTTTTTCCATTGCTGCCTGTAATTCCTATAACCGGAATCTGAAACTGCTCCCGATGCTTTTCCGCCAATTTCTGTAATCCTTTCAGAGGATTGGCCAACTGCAGGAAATTCGCATCTTGAAAAGATTTCATATCGGCCGGCAATTCGCCCACTACAAAATTACGGACTCCACGTTCATACAATTCCGGAAGATATTTATGCCCGTCATTCCGTTTGGTTTTTAAAGCAAAAAATAATGTTTCTTCCGGAAAGCACAATGAACGGCTATCAGTTAAAATCCAATCAATCTGTGCACTACGGTCCCCAAACCGCTTTGCTCCCAGAACTTTTTCTATATTTTCAATCGAGCTTGACATTGTTCTAATTCTTTTTGAAGGTCAAAATACGGGAACTTTTCTTTAAGTCGCTCTATCTTTAACACTATTTGAGTTAAAAATTTGCGATATGTTTCAGATTGGGCATTAAACGGTTTGTGAGCTAAAGCCTTCCGGATATCCTCCCACTCTTTCATTATTCTATCCGTTTCTTTACTAAAATAACATTCTGTAAAACATTCCCATAAATAAGATACAGCAACAGGAGAAGGATGCAACATGTCATCTGCATAAAAACGATAATCACGAAGTTCATCCATCATGATTTCATAAGAAGGGAAATAGTAACAATCAGACCAGCGGCGGCATAATTCATCCACCGCAAGAAGCAAAGTGGACTTACTTATCTGATTACCATGCATACCATCTTTGCTATGCCGTATGGGGCTGACAGTGAAAAGTATCTTCAAGAACGGATTTACTTTTCTCAATTCCACCAACACACATTCCCATTCAGTGACAATTTCCTCTACCGTAAGAAGTTGTCGGGTAAAAAGGCTGTCGGGCTGTTTGTGGCAATTTCCTACCACCATGGTCCTTTCCTTCAGCCAATAAGCAAATGCAGTCCCCCAAGTAATAACCAGCCAATCAAGCTGAGGAAGTCCGGCTGAAGCCTGTTCCAGCCGCGTATTTATAGAAGACAAACAAGATGCTGCCGTAGAGGCTGAAAAAACGCTATGATGCATCCAACTGTGCCAACAGCCTCCGGCATAGAACAAATCCTCTTCCGTATATGTTTGATGGGATAGAATTTGCCAAAGAGCTTCCACTATGGATAAAGGATTATAGAGGATTCCAAAAGGATTTACATCACAACGGAACTTATTTGCCAACAACAAATTTCCGATGTTTTCTGCAAAACAAGAACCAAATAGCATGATTCGGTCCGAATGCCGGATTTCTGTTTCCCTTTTAGGTAATTCTACTTGCGTTCTGAAATTCATACGATAAGGAAAGCTTTTAAAATTTAAGGGCAAATGTAATCATAATACACATATTTATGCTATTTTTGCACGATATTTATCATATCATAGGAATGGAACAGGATAATTTATATAACTTACTGCAAAGCATAGATACTCCGGATGATTTGCGCCATTTAAGCGCAGACAAACTGCCCGAAGTGTGTAAAGAGCTAAGGCAAAAGATTATAGATGAGCTCTCATGTAATCCGGGGCATTTCGGTTCCAGTTTGGGCGTAATAGAACTGACCGTCGCCTTACATTATGTATTCAACACACCCTATGACCGCATTGTATGGGATGTAGGGCATCAAGCTTACGGGCATAAAATTTTAACCGGACGCCGGGATGCGTTCTGTACCAACCGTAAACTGAATGGCATACGTCCTTTTCCTTCTCCATCCGAAAGTGAATATGACACATTTACTTGCGGGCATGCGTCAAATTCTATTTCCGCAGCTTTAGGTATGGCTGTAGCAGCCAAAAAGCACGGAGAGAATAACCGGCATGTCGTTGCTGTAATTGGTGACGGTTCCATGAGTGGAGGGCTGGCTTTCGAAGGGCTGAACAATGCCTCGGCAACTCCTAATAACCTTCTGATTATCCTGAATGACAACAACATGGCTATAGACCGTAGTGTAGGAGGCATGAAACAATATCTGTTGAACCTGCAAATGTCTGAAGGATACAACCGAATACGCTATAAAATATCACAAATGTTCCATCGATGGGGTATCCTGAACGAAGAACGCCGGAAAAGCCTGATACGATTTAACAACAGCCTGAAATCCATGCTGGTACAACAGCAAAACGTATTTGAAGGCATGAATATCCGTTATTTCGGACCTATTGATGGACACGATGTCAACAATTTGGCACGTGTATTAAAAGAGATTAAAGATATGCAAGGACCTAAACTGCTCCATATACATACCACCAAAGGAAAAGGTTTCGGTCCGGCAGAAAAAGCTGCCACCATCTGGCATGCTCCGGGCATATTCGACAAGGAAACCGGAGAGCGTATCGTTGTCGATACCAAAGGAATGCCCCCTTTGTTTCAGGATGTTTTTGGAAATACCCTATTGGAACTGGCCCAAACAAATGATAAAATCGTAGGAGTCACTCCCGCAATGCCCTCAGGGTGCTCTATGAACATATTAATGAAAGCCATGCCCGAAAGAGGTTTTGATGTGGGAATTGCCGAAGGACATGCCGTTACCTTTTCAGGAGGAATGGCAAAAGATGGTCTATTGCCTTTCTGCAATATCTATTCGTCTTTCATGCAACGTGCCTATGACAATGTGATTCACGATATAGCGATACAAAAACTCAATGTAGTATTGTGCTTGGACCGCGCTGGATTGGTAGGAGAAGACGGTCCTACTCATCACGGAGCATTCGATCTGGCTTATATGAGACCGATACCCAATCTCATTGTGGCCTCCCCTTACAACGAACATGAACTGCGTTGTTTGATGTATACCGCCCAGTTACCTGACAAAGGTCCTTTTGTCATCCGTTATCCACGTGGAAGAGGTTCATTGGTAGACTGGAAATGTCCAATGCAAGAGATTGAGATAGGAAAAGGAAGAAAATTGAAAGAAGGAAAAGACATAGCGGTCATTACGCTGGGGCCCATTGGCGTTCAAGCAGAAAAGGCTATCACACATGCCGAACAGGAAACAGGAAAAAGCATTGCTCACTATGATTTGCGTTTCTTAAAGCCGTTAGATGAAAGTATGTTACACGAAATAGGCAAGAGATTCAAGCAAGTAGTCACTGTTGAAGACGGTGTGCTAAAAGGTGGAATGGGCAGTGCCATACTGGAATTTATGGCAGACAATGAGTATAATCCGCAAATAAAACGTATCGGACTACCGGATCAATTTGTCCAGCATGGTTCAGTAAAAGAACTATATCATATTTGCGGCATGGACGAAGAAGGTATTTACAAAGTTTTGATATCATTCTAAGAGAGACGAACAATGAAAATCATTATTGCAGGAGCAGGAGCAGTAGGCACCCATCTGGCGAAATTATTATCGGATGAAAAGCAAGACATCATTTTGATGGATGAAAACGAAGAAAAGTTGAGCAAACTTGATTCCAACTTCGATTTAATGACTGTCAATGCATCCCCCACCTCCATTTCCGGCCTTAAGAATGCAGGAGTGGCAGGCGCGGATTTATTTATCGGGGTCATGCCGGAAGAAAGCCGCAATATGACGGCCTGTATGTTGGCTACCAATATGGGGGCAAAAAAGACTGTAGCCCGGATTGACAATTACGAATATTTACTTCCTAAACATAAAGAATTCTTTTCCCAACTAGGAGTACACTCACTGATTTATCCGGAAATGCTGGCCGCCAAAGATATAGTAGATGCCATCAAAATGAGCTGGATACGCCAATGGTGGGAATTTTGCGGTGGTGCATTGGTCCTGATAGGTACCAAAATGCGCGAAACGGCAGAAATTCTGAACGTTCCCCTTCATGAACTGGGAGGACGTAATATTCCATTCCACATTGTAGCTATCAAACGGGGAAATGAAACAATCATCCCCCGGGGAGATGATGTTATCAAACTGCATGATATTGTTTATTTCACAACAACAAAGAAATACATTCCCTATATCCGCAAGATTACAGGAAAAGAAAATTATCCCGATGTACGCAATGTGATGATTATGGGCGGCAGCCGCATAGCTGTTCGCACCACACAATATGTACCGGATTACATGCAGGTCAAGATTATTGAAAATGACATCAACAGATGTAACCGGCTGACCGAAGTGGTAGATGACAAAGTAATGATTATCAACGGAGATGGACGGGATATGGATCTGCTCATGGAAGAAGGGTTAAAAAACACGGAAGCATTTGTCGCTCTGACGGACAATTCTGAAACAAACATTCTGGCTTGTCTTGCCGCCAAACGTATGGGAGTAACCAAAACTGTGGCAGAAGTAGAAAATATCGATTATATCAGCATGGCAGAAAGCCTGGATATCGGTACGGTTATCAATAAAAAAATGATTGCCGCCAGCCATATCTATCAAATGATGCTGGATGCAGATGTTTCCAACGTAAAATGTCTGACTTTTGCCAATGCTGATGTAGCCGAATTTACGGTTAAAAACGGTTCACGTATAACCAAATGCGCTGTCAAAGATGCCGGCCTTCCCAAAGGTGCCACCATTGGCGGACTGATTCGCAACGGTGAAGGGATACTGGTGACAGGTAATACCGTCATCCAACCTAACGACCATGTCGTAGTATTCTGTCTAGGTATGATGATTAAGAAAATAGAAAAATTCTTCAATTGATGATAAATGCAAAAATGATAGCCCGGATTATGGGGGCGTTATTCTTCATCGAAGCGGGGTTTCTTATTCTATGCTCGTTTCTCGCTGTCTATTATAATGAATCAGATATTTCAGCTTTCCTATATTCTGCCGCAATAACAGCCGGAGCAGGTAGCATAGCCGCTTTAGCAGGGAAAAATGCAGAAAAGAGAATCAGCCGCCGCGATGGATACGTTATTGTAACCCTTGCCTGGGTGTTTTTTTCTTTATTCGGTATGCTTCCATTCTATCTAAGCGGATATATTCCCACTATAACGGATGCTTTTTTTGAAACCATGTCAGGATTCACCACCACCGGAGCAAGTATTTTGGACAATATAGAGTCATTGCCACACGGGCTTTTGTTCTGGCGAAGTATGACACAATGGATCGGAGGATTAGGAATTGTCTTTTTTACTATTGCCGTATTACCGATTTTCGGAGTAGGCAGTGTACAATTATTTGCGGCGGAAGCCACCGGTCCCACCCATGATAAAGTACATCCGCGTATTGGAGTTACGGCCAAATGGATTTGGACTATCTATTTGGGGCTGACCATTACAGAGATTATTCTGCTGGTTGCTGGAGGCATGAACTTTTTCGACAGTGTATGTCATTCTCTGACTACTACCGCCACAGGAGGATATTCAACCAAACAAAATAGCATTGCCGCCTTCAACTCTCCTTACATAGAATATATAATTACGCTATTCATGTTTTTGGCAGGTATCAATTTCACCTTACTATATCTACTGTTCTTAAAAGGAAATTTCAAACGCTTATTCCAAAATACAGAACTCCACTGGTATTTGGGAACTGTGGGATTTTTTACCCTTTTCACTACCGTCACTCTTATTTTCACCAGTCCGTTCAGTATTGAAGAATCTTTCCGTAAAGCCATATTTCAGGTTGTTTCCTTACAAACCACTACCGGATTCATTTCTGCAGATTATATGACCTGGGTACCTGTACTTTGGACATTAATGTGCATCATCATGCTGTTTGGAGCTTGTGCCGGATCCACCACAGGAGGAATAAAATGTATACGCATAGCCATTATGAGCCGTGTTTCTAAAAATGAATTCAAACATATCATTCATCCCAATGCTATACTTCCTGTACGTATCAACCGCCAAGTTATTTCATCAACAACCAAGTCAGCAGTACTTGCATTCATTTTTCTATATATGGCTATTATTTTTATTGGATGGCTGGTTCTTATGCTGTTTGGAGTAGGGTTTGAAGAAGCTTATAGCGTAGTCATTTCCAGTTTGGGCAATGTAGGACCAGGTATTGGAAAATGCGGCCCTTCCTATTCATGGAGCGGGTTGCCGGATGCAGCAAAATGGATAAGTGCAATATTGATGCTGATAGGGCGTTTGGAATTATTTACCGTACTTCTGCTCTTCATGCCGAGTTTTTGGAAAAAGCATTGACATTTACGTCCTATAACCATTTTTATACATAAATAATTCAAAAAATCTCAATGAAGCTTCAAATATTGGCTATCTTTGCACCCTCATTTAAAGGGTAACAAGATGAATAATATGTTGAGATACATTGTATATATCCTATTATTTCTACTGTTTACGATAACAGTAGGTCAGGATTATCATACGGTTGAGACAACAGATTTACCCCCACAGACCTCTTGTTACCAGCAACAACAAGACCCCTGCAAAAGAACAGTGGACTTCCTGTTTACCAACAATTTTGCAGATATGCCACAAATAGCCATATCACTTGACAACCCTTCCACATCAAAGTTCAAATGTATAGTCCGCATTTTAGCAGCATTGAACGAACTTAAAAAGCAGGAGCTACAAACAAACCATATAGTTTGCCACACTTTTCATTCGCTTTACACTGATGCAGTAGATTATTATATCTATGCACTCCGGCGGATCATCATTTAATTTTTAATCTTTTTTCAGCATTTTGCTGAGTAGAAATCCTTATAACAAACGTCTTATAAGGAAAATTTTTCTATCCGTTTGTCTAATCAAAAAAAGTTTAGATATGTATTTTACATTATTAGTTGTCGTTATCCTGACGGCAATCGCATTAGTTGCCGTAGCATTGGGAATTGCCCGTGCCATTTCTCCCCGTTCATACAACTCACAAAAGGGAGAAGCTTACGAATGTGGTATTCCTACGCGGGGACGGTCGTGGATGCAATTCAAAGTAGGTTATTATCTATTTGCTATCCTCTTCCTGATGTTCGATGTGGAAACAGTATTTTTATTTCCTTGGGCTGTAGTGGTACAAGACCTAGGAGTGTACGGTCTGTTTAGCATCCTTTTCTTTTTAGTTATATTAGTTTTAGGTCTGGCATATGCCTGGAAGAAAGGAGCGTTGGAATGGAAGTAAAGAAACCAACCATAAAGTCTATTCCTTATGAAGACTTCAAAGACAATGAGTATTTGGAAAACATGGTCAAGCAGCTCAATGAAGGCGGTACCAAAGTATTGGTGGGCTGTTTGGATGACCTTATCAACTGGGGACGCAGCAATTCGTTGTGGCCGCTTACATTTGCAACCAGTTGTTGTGGAATCGAGTTTATGGCAGTGGGTGCTGCCCGGTATGATTTCGCCCGCTTCGGGTTTGAAGTAGCCCGTGCCAGTCCGCGCCAGGCAGATATGATCATGGTAGCAGGAACTATCACACACAAGATGGCTCCGGTACTAAAACGTTTGTATGACCAGATGGCGGATCCTAAATACGTCATTGCAGTAGGCGGATGCGCCATTAGCGGCGGTCCTTTTAAAAAATCATATCACGTATTGAACGGAGTAGACAAAATTCTTCCCGTTGACGTATATATTCCCGGATGTCCGCCCCGACCTGAAGCCTTGTTGTACGGCATGATACAATTGCAACGTAAAGTAAAACTGGAAAAATTCTTCGGCGGAGTGAACCGCAAAGAAAATGAACCACAAAATCCCGAACAAGCATGAGTGAAAGAATAGAAATACCTGCCGAAAAGCTACATGAAGAAATGCTGAAATTGCGGCAGGGTAAACATATGGATTTTCTACGCAGCCTTACCGGAATGGACTGGGGCGAAGAAGGACTAGGTGTAGTCTATCATCTGGAAGATACGAATACAAGAGAAAATATAGTGGTCAGCACTCGCACAACCAACCGAGAAAAGCCGGAACTTCCTAGTGTAAGTGATATTTGGAAAGGTGCTGAATTCAATGAACGCGAAGTGTACGACTATTATGGTATCCGCTTTATAGGACATCCTGATATGCGCCGTTTGTTCCTGCGTGATGACTGGGTAGGCTATCCATTGCGTAAGGACTACGATGAAAGCCTCAACCCACTCCGTATGACCAATGAGGAACCTGTAGACACGACACAATATATAGAAGTACAACATGATGGCAGTGTAATAGAAAAACGCGAAACCATTTTTGATGAGGACGAATATATCATTAACATAGGTCCTCAACATCCGGCAACCCACGGTGTACTTCGTTTTCGTGTTTCACTGGAAGGTGAGATTATCAAAAAACTGGATGTGCACTGCGGATACATCCATCGAGGTATCGAAAAAATGTGCGAAAGTCTTACCTATCCCCAAACCTTGGCCCTGACCGACCGTTTGGATTATTTAGGTGCGCACCAAAACCGCCATGCTCTCTGTATGTGCATTGAACAGGCAATGGGCGTAGAAGTAAGCGAACGGGTACAATACATTCGTACCATTATGGACGAATTGCAACGTATAGATTCTCACTTGCTTTTCTTCTCCTGTCTCTGTATGGATATGGGTGCCTTGACCGCATTCTTCTATGGATTCCGTGATCGTGAGAAGATATTGGATATCTTCGAAGCAACTACCGGAGGACGTTTGATACAGAATTATAACACCATTGGAGGGGTACAAGCTGATATCGCTCCGGACTTTGTACAGAAAGTAAAAGAATTCATTGCTTATCTGCGTCCGATGCTAAAAGAATACCATGAAGTATTCACCGGAAATGTCATTGCCCAAGAACGTTTGAAAGGTGTGGGAGTTCTTTCACGGGAAGATGCCATCTCTTTCGGAGCGACAGGAGGTACAGGACGCGCCAGCGGTTGGGCATGCGATGTCCGCAAGCGTCATCCCTATGCGATGTATGGCAAGGTAGATTTTAAAGAGATTGTCCACACTGAAGGTGACTGCTTTGCACGTTATATGG
The DNA here is from genome assembly GCF_040911965.1 of Phocaeicola sp. RTP21359st1_B8_RTP21360_211022. Taxonomy (NCBI): domain Bacteria; kingdom Pseudomonadati; phylum Bacteroidota; class Bacteroidia; order Bacteroidales; family Bacteroidaceae; genus Phocaeicola; species Phocaeicola sp. RTP21359st1_B8_RTP21360_211022. The sequence goes on along the minus strand of NZ_JBDFXP010000018.1, from coordinate 31,057 downwards.
TCCGTATGGAAGAAATACTGGAAAGTATGGATATCATTGAGCAACTGATAGACAATATTCCTGAAGGGAACTATCAGGAAAAGATGAAACCGATTATACGTGTGCCCGAAGGGAATTATTATGCCGCAGTGGAAGGTTCTCGCGGAGAGTTCGGTGTTTATCTGGAAAGTCGTGGAGACAAATTTCCTTACCGCATGAAATTCCGCGCTACCGGTTTGCCTTTAGTATCAGCAATGGAAACTATGTGCCGCAACGCAAAAATTGCCGACTTAATTGCTATTGGTGGAACGGTGGATTATGTAGTACCGGATATTGACCGATAATAATGTGCCGATTCTTCAATATACAATTTGGAGAATGCACTATTTATCAGACTGAGAATTAACAAATTAAATAATTACAAGTTTGCCTATTGGCAAATTAGCAAATTGACACATTATTAAATTATGTTCGATTTTAGTATAGTCACCCAATGGGTACACTCACTGCTCACGTCATTTATGCCTGAAGAACTGGCAGTGCTCATAGAATGTATAGTAATTGGCGTATGTATCATGTTGGCATATGCAGTTATTGCTATCATTATGATTTTCATGGAACGTAAAGTGTGCGCCGCTTTCCAATGCCGCTTGGGGCCAATGCGTGTAGGTCCCCAAGGTACCATACAGGTGTTTGCCGATGTATTCAAGATGTTGATCAAGGAAATTATCACCATCCGGCATGCTGACAAGTTCCTGTACAATTTGGCACCTTACATTGTTATCCTCGCCTCTATCATGGCTTTCAGTTGCCTACCCATCAACAAGGGCATGGAGGTCCTTGATTTCAATGTAGGTATTTTCTTCTTATTGGCAGCATCCAGTATCGGCGTGGTAGGTATTTTGCTGGCAGGTTGGAGTTCCAATAACAAATATTCATTAATCGGAGCCATGCGAAGTGGCGCTCAAATGATTAGTTATGAATTATCTGTAGGATTAAGCATCCTTACCATTGTAATCTTAACAGATACCATGCAACTAAGCGAAATTGTAGAACGCCAAGCTGACGGCTGGTTCCTTTTTAAAGGACATATACCTGCATTGATCGCTTTTATCATTTATCTGATAGCCGGAAATGCAGAAGTCAACCGCGGCCCGTTTGACTTGCCTGAAGCAGAAAGTGAACTGACTGCGGGATATCATACCGAATATTCCGGTATGCACTTCGGTCTGTTCTATGTGGCAGAATTTGTAAACTTGTTTATCATCGCCGCAGTAGCCACAACCATCTTCCTGGGAGGATGGATGCCGCTACATATTCCTGGGCTAGACGGATTCAATGCCATCATGGATTATATACCCGGATTTATTTGGTTCTTTGGCAAGTCATTCTTTGTAGTATGGTTACTAATGTGGATCAAATGGACATTTCCCCGTCTGCGTATTGACCAAATTCTAACGCTGGAATGGAAGTACTTGGTTCCAATAGGTTTGTGCAACCTGTTGTTGATGGTAATTATTGTTGTATTTAAATTACATTTCTGATGAAAGAAGAAAAACATTCCTATATAAAAGGGCTGCTTCATGGCATCGGTACATTACTTACCGGCATGAAAGTGACAGGACGAGAGTTCTTCACTCCTAAAGTCACTGAACAATATCCCGAAAACCGTGCCACATTAAAAATATCGCCCCGTTTCCGAGGACGGCTTATCATGCCGGTTGATGAGAATGGTAATAACAAATGTATTGCTTGCGGACTTTGCCAGATGGCTTGCCCCAATGATACAATCACCATTACCAGCGAATCTGTGACCAACGAAGAAACAGGCAAGAAAAAGAAAATATTGGTAAAGTATGAGTACGACCTGGGAGCCTGTATGTTCTGTCAACTTTGTGTGAACGCTTGTCCACACGATGCCATTCGGTTCGATACAGAATTCGAAAATGCTGTATTCGACCGCAGCAAACTAGTTCTCACTCTGAACAAAAAATAAAAAACAAACGATATTATGACACTACAACTAATTGTATTCATTGTACTAGCGTTGTTTATCGCTGTCTGTTCGGTATTGGCAGTCACGACCTCACGTATCTTGCGTGCAGCAACTTATCTGCTGTTCGTTTTATTTGGTACAGCAGGTATTTACTTCCAACTCAACTACTCATTCTTGGGAGCTGTACAATTACTGATTTACGCCGGTGGTATAACAGTGCTTTATGTATTTAGTATCTTATTGACCTCTTCACAGGGAGACAAAGCAGAGAGATTAAAAAATGGAAAGATGGTGGCCGGAGCTATTTCTACTATAGCAGGACTGGCTATCTGTCTGTTCGTCATGCTGAAGAACGAATTCTTGCCCTCTCATTTTGTTCATGGTGAACTGGATGTACGCACGATCGGTCATGCACTGATGGGCATGGAAAAATATCAATATATCCTTCCTTTCGAAGTAATCAGCGTGTTATTACTCGCTTGCATCGTAGGAGGAATCCTAATCGCTAGAAAAAGATAGAACTTATGGTACACATGGAATATTATCTGGTGGTTTCCACCTTTATGATGTTTGCGGGAATCTATGGTTTCTTCACCCGCCGCAATTTATTGGCCATGCTCATCAGTGTGGAACTGATACTGAATTCGGTAGACATCAACTTCGCCGTATTCAACCGATACCTCTTTCCCGAAGAACTGGAAGGCTTTTTTTTCGCCCTGTTCGCTATCGGCGTGAGTGCGGCTGAAACAGCAGTAGCTATTGCTATCATTATCAATATTTACCGCAATGTACGCAATATCCAAGTGAAGAACTTAAATGAAATGAAAAACTAATTATGGAACATACAATACTAATCCTTATCCTACCTTTCCTCAGTTTCCTGATACTGGGGCTGGCAGGTATGCGTATGAAGAACGGATTGGCAGGGACCATCGGCACCGTTTCACTGGCAGGGGTGACGTTGCTTTCCTACCTCACTGCCTTCAATTATTTTGCAGGAGGGCGTACGGCAGAAGGCGTCTATCCTACTCTCACACCTTATAATTTTGAATGGTTACCTTTCACAACGAACCTGCATATTGACATGGGAATCATGCTTGACCCTATTTCAGTTATGATGCTAGTCGTTATTTCCACCGTCAGTCTGATGGTACATATCTATTCATTCGGATATATGAAAGGTGAAAAAGGCTTTCAACGTTACTACGCATTTCTTAGCCTGTTTACCATGTCCATGTTGGGGCTCGTAGTAGCAACTAATATTTTCCAGATGTATGTCTTTTGGGAACTGGTAGGTGTTTCTTCTTATCTACTTATCGGCTTTTATTACACCAAGAAAGAAGCGATTGCTGCCAGTAAAAAAGCATTTATTGTTACCCGTTTCGCTGATTTAGGCTTTCTGATCGGTATCTTGATTTACGGCTATTATGCCGAAACATTCTCGTTCACCCCCCAACTTCAGGTACTTGCAGTTGCCGGAAGTATGATACCATTGGCCTTGGGGCTAATGTTTATCGGTGGTGCCGGTAAAAGTGCGATGTTTCCATTGCACATCTGGTTACCGGATGCTATGGAAGGTCCTACTCCTGTCAGTGCATTAATCCATGCTGCTACCATGGTAGTAGCCGGTGTATATCTGGTAGCCCGTATGTTCCCGTTGTTTATAGGATATGCGCCCGAAGTGCTGCACTGGATAGCTTATATCGGTGCGTTCACTGCATTCTACGCCGCTAGTGTGGCGTGTGCACAAAGCGATATCAAACGTGTGCTCGCCTTCTCCACTATATCTCAAATTGGATTTATGATTGTCGCATTAGGCGTTTGTACTTCTATGAATCCTCATGAAGGAGGACTAGGCTACATGGCATCCATGTTCCACCTGTTCACACATGCCATGTTCAAGGCATTGCTGTTCTTAGGAGCCGGATGTATCATTCATGCCGTACACAGTAACGAGATGAGCGCCATGGGAGGACTTCATAAATTCATGCCCGTCACCCATTGGACATTCCTGATTGCTTGTCTGGCTATCTCGGGTATCTGGCCATTCTCAGGTTTTTTCTCTAAAGACGAAATTCTGACTGCCTGCTTCCAATTCAATCCTGTTATGGGATGGATAATGACAGGCATTGCCGCCATGACAGCATTTTATATGTTCCGCCTTTATTATTGTATTTTCTGGAATGGAGAATGGAAAGGACACTCCCACGAATCCGGACCTGATGCACATACTCCGCATGAGGCTCCACTTACCATGACATTCCCGCTGATGTTTTTAGCCGCTATCACCTGTATTGCCGGATTCATACCTTTCGGCAATCTGATCAGTAGTAACGGAAAAGCCTATACCATTCATCTGGATATGCAGATAGCCGCTACAAGTATCATTATTGCTATAGCATCCATCGCTTTAGCTACATGGATGTATGCAGGTAAGAGACAACCCGTAGCCAACTATCTGGCGCGCACATTCCCACGTTTGCACACAGCAGCTTACCACCGTTTCTATATGGATGAGATATGGTTGTTCGTAACCAAGAAAATCATCTTCCGGTGCATCAGTACTCCGATAGCCTGGTGGGACCGGCACGTTATCGATCAATTCTTTAACTTCACTGCGTGGAGTACTCATGCTACCGCCGATGAAATACGTGACATGCAAAGTGGAAACGTACAGCAGTACAGTATTTGGTTCCTTGCAGGTGCATTGATATTGACGCTGATACTATTAATTTAATGAATAATAAAAAATCCGCCGCATGGCCATTTTTTAATTTTTAATTTAAAAAGATGAACATACTAAGTTTTTTCATTATAGTTCCCTTGTTGATGCTCGCGAGCCTTTGGGCTTCGCGCAGCGTCAATCAAGTTCGCGGAGTGATGGTTGTCGGATCTTCCATATTATTGGCATTATCCGTTTACCTCACCATTGATTATATCGAACTACGCCAAGCCGGTGCTACAGGAGAGATGCTGTTCACAGCCAGCACAGTTTGGTATGCACCACTCCATATATGTTACTCAGTAGGAGTAGACGGTATATCAGTAGCAATGTTGCTACTTAGTTCCATTATTGTATTCACCGGTACTTTTGCATCGTGGAAGTTACAACCATTGACAAAAGAATATTTCATGTGGTTCACTCTATTGAGTGTAGGGGTATTCGGATTCTTCGTTTCAACAGACCTGTTCACCATGTTCATGTTTTATGAAGTAGCCTTAATTCCAATGTATCTGCTCATCGGTGTATGGGGAAGCGGACGTAAAGAATATGCCGCCATGAAACTTACATTAATGTTAATGGGTGGTTCTGCATTTCTACTGATCGGAATTCTCGGTATTTTTTATGGTGCAGGCGGTGAAACTATGAACTTGCTGGAAATCGCCAAACTGCATATACCTCATGAAATGCAACGCATCTTCTTCCCGCTTATCTTCTTGGGGTTCGGAGTCTTAGGAGCTTTGTTCCCTTTCCATACATGGAGTCCCGATGGTCATGCTTCTGCACCGACTGCTGTTTCTATGCTTCACGCTGGAGTATTGATGAAACTAGGAGGTTACGGATGCTTCCGTGTTGCTATGTACCTGATGCCTGAAGGTGCAGCCATGTGGGGAGATGTATTCCTGATATTGACCACTATTTCTGTAGTTTACGGTGCATTCAGTGCTGTGGTACAAACCGACTTAAAATATATCAATGCCTATTCCTCCGTATCCCACTGCGGATTGGTGCTCTTTGCCCTGCTGATGATGACACGCACCAGTTGTACGGGTGCTATTCTCCAAATGTTGAGTCACGGATTAATGACCGCTTTGTTCTTCGCCCTTATTGGTATGATATACGGACGTACCCACACTCGTGATGTCCGATTAATGGGAGGTTTGATGAAGATTATGCCTTTCCTGGCTGTAGGTTATGTTATTGCTGGTCTTGCTAATTTGGGACTTCCGGGACTAAGTGGTTTTGTTGCTGAAATGACGGTCTTTGTAGGTTCTTTCCAAAATGATGATACATTCCATCGCGTATGTACCCTAGTGGCAACAACAAGTATCGTCATTACCGCAGTCTATATCCTGCGTGTAGTAGGTAAAATTCTTTATGGTAAAGTTTTGAATCCCGAACATCTGAAACTCACAGACGCAACCTGGGATGAACGAGTAGCCGTTATCTGCCTCATCGCCTGTGTAGCAGGTTTAGGAATGGCTCCATTCTGGATAAGCGATCTGATCAGTAACAGTGTAGAACCAATCATAAGTCAATTATTAAATTAAAATTTGAGAATTAAAAATTAAAAAAATAGCAATGATGGACATAACTGCAATACTCCATATGCATGCCGAACTGAGTCTGACAGCCGTTTTTATTCTGATGTTTCTGTTAGATTTATTTTTACCGGCTCCACAACGTCACTGGTTACGCCCCATGGCATGTATCCTGCTGACCATTCAACTCTTAGCAAACCTATGGCCGGAAGAGGTGACTTTATTTGGCGGCATGTATCACTCAACCCCTATGGCGTCTGTTCTGAAAAGCATCCTGACCATAGGTACCATACTGGTGTTTCTGCAAGCAGACACTTGGCTAAAACGTGAAGACACCCGTCATAAACAAGGCGAATTCTACATCCTTACCCTCAGTACCTTGCTGGGTATGTATTTCATGGTAAGCGCAGGGCACTTCCTGCTATTCTTCCTTGGATTGGAATTGGCAACCGTTCCTATGGCTTGTCTCGTAGCTTTCGATAAATATAAAGGACATAGTGCCGAAGCCGGAGCTAAATTCATTCTTTCGGCTTTATTCTCCAGCGGTATTTTCCTCTATGGTATTTCTATGATTTATGGGACAGCAGGTACTTTATATTTTGAAGATATCCCTGCCGGATTGACAGGAACTCCATTACAAGTTCTTGCACTAGTATTTTTCTTCTCCGGATTGGCCTTCAAGTTAAGCTTGGTACCTTTTCATCTGTGGACAGCAGATACTTATCAAGGTGCACCGACTACAGTAAGCGCCTACCTATCCGTTATTTCAAAAGGTGCAGCTGCTTTTGCTTTAATGATTATTTTAATGAAAGTATTCGGACCAATGACTGAACAATGGAGTGAAATACTATGTATTATCATTGTAGCCACCATCACTATAGCCAATCTGTTCGCCATCCGCCAAAACAACCTGAAACGCTTTATGGCCTTCAGTAGTATTTCACAAGCCGGTTACATAATGTTGGCTGTACTGGCTGGAACTCCGCAGGGCATGGCATCCCTAGTATATTATATAGTAGTATACATTGCCGCCAATCTCGCCGTATTCGGTGTCATCAATACCATTGAGCAACATACCCACGGTAAAATAGAGCGCGAAGATTATAACGGACTTTATAAGACCAACCCTAAACTAACTATGGTCATGACACTTGCTCTTTTCTCATTGGCAGGTATCCCGCCATTTGCCGGATTCTTCAGTAAGTTCTTTGTATTCATGGCAGCATTCCATAGCGGATATTATCTTATTGTATTTATCGCATTGGTCAATACAATCATTTCATTGTATTATTACTTATTGATTGTAAAAGCCATGTTCATCACACCTAATGAAGACCCTATCGGCAATTTTCGTACAGCAACTCCGATGCGCATCAGTCTGTTGGTATGTGTAGCCGGCATATTCGTTTTAGGAATTATAAGTGGGGTATATCAACTATTAAGTGATACAGCAATACTATAAAAGTTCAGTTACAAAAAGAAGAATAATAACTGAAATGATTATTGTATTTCTATGATCAATATTCTTTTACTTTGGAAGCAGAATCAATCTGTTTTCAAAGTAAAAGAATACCTTAAAGTTTCTCTTCAACAAATTTATCATTATCTTCGTAGCAAATTATAAAAAAATAAGTACTATGAAGAAAGTCCTCTATATTACAATACTCGCTTGCTCTACTTTATGGGGATCTTGCACAGAGAAAAATAAACAATCCGCCAGAACAGATTCCTTTATAGAAAAAAATGTAGCATTTGCACGTGCACAAATCGGGAATGAAATACAAATTATAGAAAAATCAGAGAAATTTATAAACCCCGTTACATTGAAAACTGACAGTACCATTTATTATTGTGACTACGCCGACTGGCGAAGTGGTTTTTTCCCTGGGTCAGTGTGGTATCTATATGAGTTAAGTGGCGACACTACTCTCTTATCATTAGCTGATAAATACACTTCGGCCATAGAAGAAGCCAAAAAACTGACTTGGCACCATGATGTAGGTTTCATGATAAATTGTAGTTTCGGCAATGGATGGCGAACAACTAAAGTACCCAAATACAAAGAAGTCATGATAGAAGCTGCACGTTCATTAGCTACTCGTTTCCGTGAAAAGCCGGGAATTATCCAATCATGGGATGTGACCCGCGGCTGGCAATCGGAACGCGGTTGGGAATGTCCGGTCATAATAGATAATATGATGAATTTAGAGTTACTATTTGAAGCAACTAAATTATCTGGTGATTCCACCTTTTATCATATAGCAGTGAACCATGCAGACCGCACTTTGAAAGAGCATTTCCGTACAAACGGAAGTTGTTATCATGTAATAGATTATAGTTTGGCAGACGGCATGGTACGGCATAGACAAACAGCCCAAGGATATGCAGACGAATCGACTTGGAGTCGTGGACAAGCATGGGCGATTTATGGTTACACTGTGTGTTACCGGGAAACTCATGATAAAAAGTATCTGAATCAGGCATTGAAGACTTTCCAATTTATGAAAACACATCCCCGGCTTCCCAAAGACTTGATTCCTTATTGGGATATGGATGCTCCCAATATTCCCAATGAACCACGAGACGCTTCAAGTGCTTCTTGTATAGCTTCTGCACTTTATGAAATTAGTACAATGGATGTGCCTGATGCAAACAGTTATAAGAACTATGCAGACAGTATTATGGCCTCTCTAGCCTCACCAAACTATCTGGCATCTCTTGGAAAAAATGGTAACTTTTTATTAATGCATTCAGTGGGCAGTATTCCTCATGGCACAGAAATAGATGTACCTTTAAATTATGCAGACTATTATTTCCTGGAAGCATTGAAACGAAAGCGTGACATTGAAGAAGGCACACACTAAGTTATACAGACAAACACAGAAATATTTCCTCCCGTTCTTCGGGAGGAATGCCACAGCCGGTATCGGTTACTTCAATTCGTAACTTACTTTGTGCCTTATCCAACTTTATCTTAAGAGTTACAGATCCAGAATCTGTAAATTTATTAGTATTATCAAACAGGCTCTCTATCACTAGCGACAAATGCAATTCATTGGTGGAGATAAACATTTCCCCTTTTGGTAATTTCACCAATACAAGTACCATAAAAAGTCTAATTACTAAAAAACTCCTGTTCTTAGTTTCCAAACGGTAATTTTCATAGTTCAATTGATCTACTCCATACTTTACAGGTAGTTCACTAAATTATTTTTTCAGACTAGAAGAATTAATGGAATCCTGCGCTTGTATATCTTATAATATTCAGAAGACTATCTTTGGTAGTAGAAATACTACCTCCTATCACGACAAGAATTCCCCAACAGATATCAATATATACAAGTGATGTATTTCATAATATCAGATTATTAAGGTACGAATATACAAATAATATAAAAATGTAGCAGCAGTTATTCCTCTATTATTAGAATTTACACAATAATGGGCAATTAATCCACTTATTTTCTAATTATATGCTTTAATATTGCATCGTAGATATTTTTTGGTAACTATGAAATTATTAATTATTAAACATCAAAGATATGGTAAAAAAGTTAGTTAGTGTACTTTGTATATGTGCATATTTTGGACTTGCTCATGCACAAATACCACAAGAGATTTGGAAAGAAAGTGAGCAAATAGAAAAACAAATCAAAAAGACTTCTTTTCCCGATCGTGTGTACAACATTAAAGATTTCGGTGCCAAAGAAGGAAATAATGGTGAAATACTCTGCCATGAAGCAATCAATCTAGCTATCCTCACATGTAGCCAGACAGGTGGAGGAACTGTATTAGTTCCACCCGGAGAATTTCTAACAGGTCCTATCACACTGAAAAGTAATGTAAATCTGCATTTGGAAGAAGGTGCCTATCTAAAATTTTCTTCAGAGAAATATCTATATACTCCAACCGTACTCACTCGTTGGGAAGGAGTAGACTGTTACAATTTGCATCCATTAATTTATGCTTATGGTGAAAGCAACATAGGCATTACCGGTAAAGGTATTATAGACGGACAGGCCAGTAATGATAACTGGTGGAGTATGTGTGGTGCTCCACACTATGGCTGGAAGGAAGGGATGACAGCTCAAAAAAATGGCGGCAGAGACAAATTACTGATGTACGCCGAAACATTTGCCCCGATAGATAAGCGCCAAATGACTTTTGAAGACGGTTTACGTCCCCAACTTATCAATCTATATCGTTGCAACACTATTTTAATAGAAAATGTAACATTGAAAAATTCTCCGTTTTGGGTTATCCATCCTTTATTTTGTGAAAGTCTAACAGTGCGTGGGGTTAAAGTTTCCAGTCACGGTCCCAATAGCGATGGCTGCGATCCGGAATCAAGTAAGAACGTATTAATTGAAAACTGTATATTCGATACTGGAGACGACTGCATTGCCATTAAAAGCGGACGGAATGCTGACGGACGGAAATGGAATGTACCAAGTGAAAATATCATTGTACGCAATTGCGAAATGAAAGACGGACACGGTGGTGTAGTTGTAGGCAGTGAGATTTCGGGAGGATATAAGAACCTGTTTGTTGAAAACTGCAAAATGGACAGCCCGAACCTGGAACGTGTCATCCGCATCAAAACCAATAACTGCCGTGGTGGTGTCATTGAAAATATTTATGTGCGTAATGTAGAAGTAGGTGAATGTCGCGAAGCCGTTTTGAAAATCAACCTGCAATATGAAAACCGTGAAAAATGTGACAGAAGTTTCCCACCTGTAGTACGCCATGTATATCTGGATAATGTTACCAGTGAAAAAAGTAAGTACGGAGTCTTGATTACCGGATATGATGACCGTGTTAATATTGAAGACATCCATGTAACAAACAGCCGTTTCAATAATGTAGAGAAAAAGGGAAATTTAATTACGGGAGCTAAGGATGTAGTACTGAAAGAACTGTATATCAATGGAAATAAGGTAAGAAAATAAGATAAAAAATCTTTGGTATAATGAGATACCATCATACCAAAGATTATATCCTCTTTTGAGAACCTATTCCAGACACTCATCAAGTTCACGTATCAACTCTTCTTTATCAAGATGTCGCCCGATAAAAACTATTTTCTGCATACGATCTCCATATTTATCATCCCAATCCCGCAATAAGCCCGGTTCCTGACGCATTACCTCTATCAGTTCTTCTTCAGGTGCCGTAGCATACCATAAACCGGCTTCCTTCAACTTTTTCTGCACACCGGCCTGTTCAAAAAGAAAAGACATATCACGATTATTGCTGAAATAACAGACTCCTTTTGCTCGAATAATATTACGACTCCACTGGGTTGATACAAAACGATCAAATTTATGGATATCAAAAGCCGGACGACGATAATACACAAAAGTACTGATGCCATATTCATCCACTTCACTACCTTCATGATGATGATGGTGTGCATGCTCCTCATCGTGATGATGATGCTCATGCTCCTCCGCTTCTTTTTTCTGCTCTTCCGTAAGGGCACTCTCTATTCCACGTATCCAACCGGCAGAAGTGGCAGTACGTTCAAAGTCAAATGCTTCAGTATAGATTATCTTATCCAAATCTGCATTAGCATAATCACATTCTATTATTTCAGCTGCAGGTTGTAATGTACGGATAATCTGTTTGATACGTTCCAATTCGTCACGTTTCACTTCCGAGGCCTTATTCAACAATACAACATTACAAAATTCAATCTGTTGGATAATCAAATTTTCAATATCCTCTTCGTCAATACCCTTACAGGTCAAATCGTTGCCACAAGAAAACTCACTTTGCAGACGCAAGGCATCTACCACAGTCACAATACAATCCAAACGACATCCCCCGTACGTATTCCCCATACTTGAAATAGAACAAATAGTCTGTGCGATAGGAGCTGGTTCACAAACCCCACTTGCCTCAATCACAATGTAATCAAAACGCTCCTGCTTCATAATATCATCTATCTGCTCCACCAAATCCATCTTTAAAGTACAACAGATACAACCGTTCTGAAGTGCTACCAAGCTTTCGTCTTTCTTTCCTACAATCCCCCCCTCTGTATGAGGTCGGCATCAATATTCACCTCACCGATATCATTGACAATAACCGCAAACTTAATACCACGTTTATTAGAAAGAATATGGTTCACTAATGTCGTTTTTCCACTGCCCAGATAACCGGTCAAAAGCAGTATAGGAATTTCTTTTACTCTCATATAAAATTCAATATTACTTTCACAAAGGTATAGAATGATTAATTTCCAAACAATAGAAAACATCTTTTTATACCTTATAAACAAAAAAGACTCTTTACATACCCCCAGTTAGAATCCATTAAAATTCAATTCGCAGTGCAACATTTTTCAAAAAATGCTTTAAATATTCCAAGAGTATAACTATATTTCGCAAAACAAATTTATAATAACAATGAGAAACAAATTAGCACAAAAAATCAAATTAGGCGCAGCCTTGTTATTGATGGCGGGAACTTCAGCCTTCGCACAAACCTCCAATCAAATTTATACACCTACTCCTGAAAATATAAAAGCACGGCAGGAATTTCAAGATAATAAATTCGGTATATTCCTTCATTGGGGCATTTACAGTATGACCGCCCAAGGAGAATGGTATATGAACACTCACAACATCAACCGTAATGAATACGCCAAACTGGCATCCGGATTCTATCCTTCGCGCTTCGATGCTGCCGAATGGGTTTCTGCCATCAAAACCTCCGGAGCCAAATATATCTGTATTACCAGTAGACACCATGACAGTTTCTCAATGTTTGATACAAAAGAATCCGATTTTAATATCGTAGATGCCACCCCTTTCAAACGAGACATACTAAAAGAACTGGCAGAAGAATGTCAAAAACAAGGCATCAAACTCCATTTTTATTATTCACATTTGGACTGGTTTCGTGACGACTATCCGGAAGGAAACACCGGACATGGAACAGGACGTCCCAAAGGACATGGAAACTGGGCAAGTTACTACAAGTTTATGAATAAACAGCTGACCGAACTTTTGACTAACTATGGTCCTGTCGGTGCCATTTGGTTTGATGGTATTTGGGATCAACCTACCAACTTCAATTGGCAACTGGAAGAACAATACGCATTAATTCATAAACTGCAACCATCCTGTCTAATAGGTAACAATCATCACCGAACTCCTTATGCAGGAGAAGATTTCCAAATGTTCGAACGTGATTTGCCCGGTGAAAACAAAGCCGGTTTTTCAGCAGGACAAGGAATAAGTGAACTCCCTTTAGAAACTTGTGAAACAATGAACGGAATGTGGGGCTACAGAATTGAAGACCAAAATTACAAATCCCCTAAAGAATTGATACACTATTTGGTTAAGGCAGCTGGAAAAAATGCAAATTTGCTAATGAATATTGGACCTCAACCCAACGGAGAATTACCTGCTACAGCTGTAGAACATCTAAAACAGGTGGGTAAATGGATGAATCAATATGGAGAAACGATTTATGGAACCCGTGGTGGTGATGTAGTTCCTCATACATGGGGGGTATCAACTCGCAAAGGTGACCGTTTATTCATCCATATACTAGATTTGCAGGATGATGCACTTTATATACCTCTGAAGGCAAAAGTAAAGAAAGCAATACAGTTCATTTCCAAAACTCCACTTTCTTTCAAACAGGAGAAAGACGGCATATTTATAAAACTGCCTCAAGTACCTGATGACATAGATTATGTAATAGAATTAGTCATTAAACAATAAAATAGCATTCATCTTTAAACAAGTGTCTTTACGTGAAAAACAAGAATATCTTTAGAAAAAGAGAGAAAATGTATTCTACACAAATCAGAAAAGAAACATGAGTAAGCTACATACATTACTCTTCTAAAAAAGAATTCGTCCTTGGATTATGAAAACCCAAGGACGAATCACTCTTAGTTTGTGGAGCTGGAGGGAGTCTCTCGAACCTTTTTATAAAATATCATAATCTATCAAACATCAGATTATTAAATAGTTATATTTAGCTATCATCTATCTAAATATCTCTTAATATCATTGCATATCTCAATTATTGGGTGTACTTTTGGGTGTAACTTTTCAAATACACCCAGTTTATGAACATCAAGAGAAATATCATCTTCGCACTGGAAAACCGTAAAAAAGATGGCATTCCTATCACTCAAAATGTACCCATCCGTATGCGTGTCGTTTTTGCAAGCCAACGGATTGAGTTTACAACAGGCTATCGGATTGATATGGAGAAATGGGATGCAGACAAGCAACGGGTAAGAAACGGCTGTACCAATAAGCTGAAACAAAGCGCATCAGAAATCAACACCGAACTACTGCGTCAATACACCGAGATACAGAATGTGTTCAAGGAGTTCGAAGTACAAGACATAATGCCCACCCCTGCACAAATCAAAGAGGCTTTCAATCTAAAAATGAAAGGAGAAAAGGAAGAGAGCCATCATGAGAAAGAGGAAGTGAAATTAGACTTCATGAAAATCTTTGATGAGTTTGTTGCCGAATGCAGCAAACAAAATGACTGGTCATCCTCTACTCTAAAGAAGTTTGCAACAGTAAAAAAGCACATCGCAACTTTTGATCCGAACACGACATTTGAGAGCTGGACGGAAAGACACTTCAATGAGTATATAGATTACTTACGCAGTGATAAAGATATGCGCAACACTTCCATAGCCAAGCAAATCAAGTTCTTGAAATGGTTTTTACGTTGGACTAACCGAAAAGGGTATCATCAAAACACCGCTTATGACAAATTCATGCCCAAAATGAAAAGTGCACCGAAAAAAGTAATATTCCTTACCCGGAATGAATTGGACAAAATCAGAGCCTGCCAGATACCTGCTGCCAAACAATACCTTGAAAGAGTAAGGGATGTTTTATTATTTTGTTGCTTCACAGGTCTTCGGCATTCTGATGTGTATAACTTGAAACGCAGCGACGTGAAAGAGGAACACATAGAAATTACCACCATCAAAACGGCTGACAGCCTTATTATTGAGCTGAATGACCACAGCAAAGCTATTCTTGAAAAATATAAAGATATTCCTTTCCAAAACAATAAAGCATTGCCAGTGGTAAGTAATCAGAAGATGAACGAGTATTTGAAAGAGTTAGGAGAACTGGCAGAAATAGACGAACCTGTACGGGAAACCTACTACAAGGGAAATGAACGAATAGACGAAGTCACACCTAAATATGCCTTGTTGAGCACCCATACTGGCAGACGCACATTTATTTGTAATGCTTTGGCTCTGGGCATTCCGGTGCAAGTGGTCATGAAATGGACAGGGCATAGCGACTACAAAGCCATGAAACCTTACATTGACATAGCAGACGACATCAAAATTCAGGCAATGAACAAATTTAATCTCCTATAAACATGAATACGATAACAACCCTCATACCCCAATACGGAGAGCTGAACAGAATCAGCAAAGACTGGATTGTAAGCCATACTTTCTCTTTTGAAAAGCAGAAATTCATCGTTGATTTCTACTCGGAATGGAGCGATATAAAGGCTTTTGAACAAGCTATCCTTGAACTGGTGCTGCATACACCGCCAGAACCATGTACCCTGCTGCTGAAAAGTCTGAAAAAGGAAGTCAGAGAATACACACGGCTTTATGAAGCTTACAGCCTTCCCCATGATGAAGTGATTATGCGTGTATGCAACCAATACGCAGACAGCTACAAGGAAGCCATCAAGGAAGAGATGGAAGTGGTAAACAGGCTACGCAAACCGATGAACGAAGCCAACAACCGCTATGATACCATTGGCTACCGAGAGCATACACCCGAAGAAGAAAAGCTGGCGGAAAGAGAATATGAGCGTTGCAAGGCTGAATATGAAAGGGAGAAAGCCCAGCTGGACCATCTTTATGAGCAGCAAACCCTTCTCTGGAAAGAAGCCCGGCAATACATGAAAAACCGTTGCGACGACATCTACCTGCTTAGCTTACACTTCATGGGCATCCTGACCAAATATGTACCGGACGAAGAAAACCAACCGAACGAAGCAGACAGGCAGAGCCGTACAGACAGCCAGCCAGAAACAGAAACGGCAACCGCATCGGCTACAGCTACGACTGCCGGATTGCCTGAATATTTCAGCATGAAACTGATTTCCCTCATTCATGAAATTTGTGTAGGGGAACAGTTTGAAGACATTACCGCACCGGATTTCTATGCCTGCATGAATCTGCATCCCTGCCAGTGCGTACTGAAAATAAAGCCAAGGGAAAAGATACGGGTATGCTATCTGATTTCCCTGATGAAGGAGCAGTTGCCAGAGCAGGATAAGGACAAATGGAAGGAAGCCATCCTGAAACACCTGGATATTGATGAAGACTATTACAAGTCCAAGTACAGGGAACCCGTCTCCGATTTACCCAGTATTCCCAACCAAAAGTTCGCCAAGGAAATGGACGGAATATTCCGATAACCCGTGATATTCCAATATATTTTACGACATGACCACTTATACCACTCAAAATAATTTTTGAGTGGTATTTTTATTTCTTGATATTCAGCGATATAACAAAACAATCCGTTTATATCATCCACATACTTACCACTCAAAACCCTACCTAATTTTGCATCGTTCGAGAACAGAAAAAAACAGCCTGTGCGCAGGGCTATTGTCAAACAAGTAATCATACGGACGATGAACAATCTCAAAGAACTGTTAGTGAAACCCGTCTGGCAGATGACAGGCGAAGAGTTCCTTTTTTTAAGCAGACACGCTTCGGTACAGGCAGAGGCGCAACCGCAGCCAACCACCGACACGGAAAGAAAGTACGTGTACGGCATACTCGGCATAGCCAAGCTTTTCGGATGCAGCCTGCCCACAGCCAACCGCATCAAGAAAAGCGGAAAGATAGACAAAGCCATTACCCAGATTGGACGCAAGATTATTGTGGATGCGGAACTGGCACTGGAACTGGCTGGAAAGAAAACCGGAGGACGCAGATAAAGGAGGTGATTATGGACTATATAAAAGAAATATCACCCGAACAAGCCGTTATCCTCTGGCAGGAATCCCGGCTAAGTCTGTCAAGATGCTACGAAAAAGCCCCCGAAATTCTGAAAGTACACGGCTCTGTCATCGGGACGCTGGGCAATTTCAGCGCATCCATCGGCAAAGCCAAGAGCAAGAAAACCTTCAATGTATCGGCTATCGTAGCCGCTGCATTGAAGAACAGTACCGTGTTACGATATGCGGCTGAACTGCCCGAGGAAAAGCGGAAAGTGCTTTATATAGATACGGAGCAAAGCCCCTACCACTGCCTGAAAGTGATGAAGCGGATTCTGCGGATGGCAGGATTGCCCGACGACAGGGACAGCGGTTATCTGGAGTTTCTCGCTTTGAGAAAATACACCCCGGAACAGCGCATCAGCATTGTAGAACAGGCTATCTACCACTCACCGGATATTGGGCTGGTCATCATAGACGGCATCCGGGATATGGTGTACGACATCAACAGCCCCGGTGAATCCACCCGCATCATATCCAAGCTGATGCAGTGGACGGACGACAGGCAGATTCATATCCATACGATACTGCATCAGAACAAGGGGGATGAGAACGCAAGAGGGCACATCGGTACGGAACTGAACAACAAGGCAGAAACAGTCCTGCTGGTGGAAAAGGACAAGGGGAACAGCGACATCAGCCATGTTTCCGCCATGCACATCCGGGCGATGGATTTCGAGCCTTTTGCATTCCGCATCAACGACCGAGCCCTGCCCGAACTTGCGGAAGGTTACAAGCCGGAAGTAAGGAAGCCGGGAAGACCCTCGGTGGAAAAGTTTGACCCTTACAAGGATATTTCAGAACCGCAGCACCGTGCCGCACTGGAAGCCGCTTTTGCACTGAAAGAGGAATACGGCTACAAGGAGCTGGAAGACACCTTAATCAAGACTTATCTGGCAGAGGGGGTTAGGCTGAATCACCAGAATGCAGTGGCACTTATCACCATGCTGCGCAACAAACGGATGATAGTACAGGAAAACGGCAGGAAGTATTCCTTCAAGCCCGATTACCACTATTAACCGGCTACATCGAAAATCACTTCACTTTATTCCCGTATCCTATATATACGACAATTTAGTGAAGTGATTTCAGAAACAGACTAATCGCTTCACTTTATTCCGGGGGGCTATATATTAGGAGTTTAGTGAAGTGATTGTACAGACCGCATAGTTTTAAGAGTTGCGGGCAAAAAAAGAAATAATCAAAGTACTCACTAAAAACGATTTCCTTATGAACATCGAGACTGCAAAACAAATCAATCTGGCTGACTACCTGCACAGCCTGGGTTATTCACCCGTCAAACAGCAGGGTATCAACCTCTGGTACAAATCTCCCTTGAGGGAAGAAACAGAGGCTTCCTTCAAAGTGAACACCGAACGCAACCAGTGGTACGACTTCGGTTTAGGGAAAGGGGGCGGTATCATTGAACTGGCTGCACACCTGTATGCTACCGACCATGTACCTTACCTGCTGGAGCGGATTGCGGAACAAACACCGCATGTACACCCGGTATCTTTCTCTTTTGGCAAGCAAGACTCTTTCGGTCCGAGCTTCCAGCAGCTGGAGATAGTACCGCTATCGTCTCCTGCCCTGCTTTCCTATTTACAAGGTAGAGGAATAAATCTGGAACTGGCAAAAAGAGAATGTAGTGAAGCCCGTTACACCCACAACGGCAAGCGTTACTTTGCCATCGCATTCCCTAACGGTTCGGGTGGGTTTGAGGTTCGTAACCCCTATTTCAAGGGCTGCATCGCCCCCAAGGAAATCTCCCACATCAGACAGGCGGGAAAAGCAAGGACTGCCTGCTATGTGTTCGAGGGTTTCATGGACTACCTTTCCTTTCTGACATTGAGACAGGAAAGCTGCCCGAATTATCCGGAATTGGACGGGCAGGACTACATTGTATTGAACTCCGTATCGAATATAAACAAGGCTCTCTATCCGTTGGGCAATTACGAACGCATCCACTGCTTTTTCGACAACGACCATGCAGGAATGGAAGCACTCCGGCAAATCCGCATGGAATACGGCAGAGACCGGTACATCCGGGACGCTTCGCAGATTTACAGCGGATGCAAGGACTTGAACGAATACTTACAGAAACAGATTGAAAGAAAAAGGCAGCTCCAGTCCGCCAAAGGGGTGCGCAGCCAATCACCGGAGAAGAAGAACGGCTTCCGGTTATAGCCCACTATAACTACACGCTCCGCTTTCGTAGTTGTGGGCTCTCCCGAGGGGATTAGGGCTTTGCCCTAATGACCCACTCAGGGCGTTTCACCCCTGAGAACCCCGAGCAAAGAGTGACCCTCTCTTTGCAATCTCCGCTTATGGGTTACCCCTAAGAACCCCTCTACGAAAGCGAGCAGAATAATCAATTGCAAACAAAAAAAAGAAGCTATGGCAACAAAATCAAGCATACATATCAAGCCTTGCAACATCGCATCGAGCGAGGCGCACAACCGAAGGACTGCCGAGTATATGCGTAATATCGGGGAGTCCAGAATCTATGTCGTTCCCGAACTTTCCACCGATAACGAACAGTGGATAAATCCCGACTTCGGCACTCCCGAACTGCGGACGCACTATGACAATATCAAGCGGATGGTCAAGGAAAAGACCGGACGTGCCATGCAGGAAAAGGAAAGGGAACGCAAGGGAAAGAATGGAAAGATTATCAAGGTGGCGGGATGTTCACCCATCCGTGAAGGAGTATTGCTTATCAGACCGGACACCACACTGGCTGATGTACGCAAATTCGGTGAAGAGTGTCAAAGACGCTGGGGCATCACTCCGCTACAGATTTTCCTGCACAAAGACGAAGGGCATTGGCTGAACGGTCAGCCGGAAGCGGAAGACAAAGAGTGCTTCCAAGTCGGTAACAGATGGTTCAAGCCGAACTATCATGCCCATATCGTTTTCGACTGGATGAACCACGAAACCGGGAAGAGCCGAAAGCTCAATGACGAGGATATGGCAACTATGCAGACCCTTGCTTCCGATATTCTCCTGATGGAACGTGGGCAGGCAAAAGCTGTTACAGGTAAAGAGCATTTGGAACGGAACGATTTTATCATTGAGAAACAGAAAGCCGAACTGCAACGTATAGAGGAAACCAAGCGACACAAGGAGCAACAGGTAAGCCTCGCCGAGCAGGAACTCAAACAGGTAAAAGCAGAGATACGTACGGACAAACTCAAAAGTGCAGCTACCGATGTAGCCACAGCCATAACCAGCAGTGTAGGTTCTCTTTTCGGAAGCGGTAAATTAAAAGATTTGGAACAATCTAACGAGAATTTACGTCATGAAATTGCCAAACGTGACAAGAGCATTGATGAATTAAAAGCCAAGATGCAGCAAATGCAGGAACAGCACGGCAAACAGATTCGTAATATACAGGGAATACATAATCAAGAGCTTGAAGCTAAAGACAAGGAAATATCACGATTGAATACCATTCTCGAAAAAGCATTATGCTGGTTCCCATTGCTCAAAGAAATGCTGAGAATGGAAAAATTATGCTATGTCACTGGTTTTACCAAGGGGATGGTTGATTCTCTTTTATACAAAAGGGAAGCTCTCAGATGTAGTGGAAAAATCTATTCCGAAGAATATAGACAGAGATTTGAAACAAAAAATGTAATTTTCAAAATTGAACGAAGCCCGATCAATAAGAATAAATTGATGCTGACTATAAACCAACAGCCAATCAGCGAATGGTTCAAGGAACAATGGGAGAAGTTACAGCAGCATCTGCGTAACTCAGTGCAGAAAGAACAAAAATCCAAAGGATTCAGAATGTAATCTGATAGTATTTGATTGGATTTCAATAAAATTGACTATCTTTGCAAGCGGATGGAGGTAACTCTGTCCAGACATATTAGAATTTTGAAGAAGCGTTATGCTTATCTTGTAAGTTAGAAACCTGAGAAACTTCGAACGTAGTACAAGGATAGCATAGTGGTTCTCACGCTATAGCGTGGGCTGCTATCACCATATCTGTACTACAAGGTTTTCTCAGGACCTCTAACTTAGGACGTGGGCATTTGCAGTTCCACGCTTCGTGGTTTAAACTAAAGGGTACTCAAGGAAGCTGCAAGACCCAATTCTCTTTTATTATGGAAATTATTTTTATTGGAATTGCCGTTATCTTAGGAATTTGGCTTCTATTTCATGCGGCTATATATTTATGGGTTTTATTCGAGGAATATGTTCTTCCTATACTCATATTTTGTGGAGTTGGCTCATTTTTCTTTTGGTTGATATTTTGGATATTTGGCATAAAAGAAATCTTTGGCATTTCTACCATGATTATAGGTGCTGTTATCGGTTTTATTCTATGGATATGGATAACTTTTTTTGGCGACAATGGGGGACATAGCGATTATGAACATGAAGATATGGATCATGACATGCCGATTCATGTAAAAATAGACAATTAATAACCCAATAAAAAAGAGTAAATATGAAAAAGTTTTGCTATTCGATTATCGGCTTATTTGTAATAGTTTTAGTAAGCAGTTGTAGTAATGGAAGTAAAGTGTTACAATCGCCTGAAGATGCCGTACGCGAAAGGTATGGGCTGCCGTGGCAAACAGAAGAAGAATATGAAGCCGCTTGCAAGTCTAACAGAAAGTTCCAAGGGCTTACACCCTTTACAGAGCTTCAAGAATGGTCGAAATATTATTATGAAGAAGATGCCGTATTCGAAGAAAAAGTCAAACAGTACGACATGATAAACAATACGCTTCAAAAACTGGCATTCGGGGTGATGTATAACAAGGGCAATGATGAAAACGCAATGAAAAAACTACTCATAGAATCAGGCTATGGCGATAATGAAGAACAATGCAAAGCCCTTATCGAAGGATTGAAAAAAGACGGATTCCTAATGAAAGAGCTGAATGAAATGCGCTTAGCGCACAGAAAGCGTATCATGGCAGAGATAACCCCTCTGTGCGAGTCTCTAAATGATGAAGGGATTGCGTTTCAGGCAGAAAACAGAGAAGGGATAGAAAACAATGTCATCAAAGAAGCGTATGTTACTGCGAAACCAAAGGACTATGAAATACAACCGGGACAATGTCCCTTTAATTTCTATATCAAGGCATCAATGCTGAAAGACGTCTATGTGAGTAGTTGTTCGATATATAATAAGACATTTCTAATGCATGAAGACGGAGAAGATTTTATATCGGGCATAATAGGCTTTGAAGACTTGAGATTGTTTCCATTTATCACAGGAAAGTTAGTTACATTTAGGTATTTCTAATATTAAAACCAAGAAACAATGAATATTAAGACATTTACTATTATCGCTATAGCATCATTTGCCGTTTTGTCAGTTACCGCATGCGGTGGGAAACAAAAAGCATCAATCGAAACCGAACAAACAGAAGAAACTTCAAAGACAGAAGTTATAGTGAGTGACAATAAACTTTTTATTAACTCTGATTTGTATAACATGTCGGAAGAAAAAGTGATATTCAATGCGCACGGCAGACTAGATCCTGACAACCCATCCTTTGGTACAGACCACATAGACCATTATCGCACTTTATTCGTTAAAGAAAATGGCGGATTGACCGTTGGCTATGTAGTTAAGACAACGAGAGGAATCACCCTGCAAACCGGGAAGACTTTCTATTTTTACAATGACTTATGTTTGAAGGAAAGAACAAGGGATCTTTACAATATTGTTGGGATGGTGAAAAACAATGGAGTCTTGATACCAATGAAAATCACAATTGACGGAGAGGACAACCGCATCATGCTGGAATGTAAAGGAGATGAGACGCTTACATTCGTTCCGCTTCGTGGTGATGATTCCGAAATTGAATATACGGTTCAAGCACTAAAAGATTATTGCTACAAGAACAAACTTACTATCCATGCTGTACCTTATCTGGAATTTACAAATTAAACAACCCTAATATAGCGAAATTCACTCTTTTAGTGAAATTGGGTAGTATAATTCCACAATGGTAAAAACAAAAGAGTCGTATCATTACTCATAAACGAGCTTGATACGACTCTTCTATTTAATTAGGTAACTACAATTCAAGAAGGTTGTTCTATTGGTTTATCAAAAATAACTAATTCGTCAAATAGAAGACATAATCATAAATAGCCCAATCTTTATATTTATAAATACCTTCTATCGGGAACTGTAATTTGCATTTCTTTTGGGCAGTTGAAAGTATAAGAGAAACATCGTCATCCGTAACTGTTAAGCCTTCAGGAAAAGCTAATGTAATATCAGTTATACAGCCATTTAAATCCGAATACAAAAAAATATTCATCCAACCTTTTACACCTTGAGACTTATATTTATTACAAATTTCATCTAAAAAAACTGATCCTTGCAAAATTACCGGAGGTGCATATAAACTTTCTTCTGCAAATGAGAAATTTCGGATAGACTCAGCTTTTTTCTCACTTGTATTTGTAGATACATACACATTGTTACCGATACTTTTTCTTTCAAATATTGACTGCGCAACAGTATATTGAAATGCAAGAAAAGCAAATAAAAAAAACAATATCTTTTTCATAACAGTAAATTTAATAAAGTTTGAGTAATGAATTAATGCATGATGTACCATAGTCGTAATTGCCAAACTTATATCCTTTTCCACTATATCCTCTACTATATTCTCCAAAAATATTGCTCCACTTTACGAATTCATTAATATCTATAGATGTAGGCTTCCCATTTGCACATATAGAAGCAACATACGTTTGAAATTCTCTTTCATATTGAGGTATTAAAGAAGGGTCAGTCAAGCCCGAAGTCCATAACGATTGATATGAAGGGTCACCATCTTCACCTTTAAAAGTCCAAGAATACCCAGCATGAATATATCTAATAATACCTTGATAAAAGGCTAATTCAAATTCCATCATACCTGTATCTCTTTTTTCCTTATCAGTATCTACTTTTTTACCCTGAACATCTCTTTGATACATGTGAATAAACTCATGTTCCATGCTGCTGGCTAAGATACCATAAGGAGGAAAAGCTAAACTTCCTTTTCTAAAATATGCCGACGCATATGTGTCATCCAAAAAGATAGTTCCAGCATAAGAAGTCTTATTGCGTACTGCTTCATCTATATTTCTATAGCAATTTATACTGGTCATTTTTGCATAAGCATCATTAACTTCTTTAATTTCAGCAGAAGTTAATGTCGGAGCTCCTCCTGTAAATAACGATGCCAAATTAGCGTTTAAGGCAGTTGAAACTGAACGGGTGCTTGGTTCAACATTACCTATAAATTCATCAACCTCATTAGTACAAGAAGACCAACATAGCCCAACGCATGTAAGTAAATACAAAATTTTCTTTTCCATAAGAGATCTGATTTTTAAGGTTATTACAAAACAGGAAGACTGTCACTATTTATAAGCAACTAATCATCCATGTTAATATATTTTTAAATAACAATTTTAGAAAAACAACTTAAATCGCTTACAGAAAGGATTAGATTATTTAATACTTTAAAATTTCAAAGGGGATGGAATGGAGTAACAAAATCGGGGTATTCACAAAAACTCAAGGTACAAAACAACAAGCAATACAGAAAACACCATTAGTTTTCATGATATACTTACCGCTCATCAAAAGTGGACCTGGGGAGAATCGAACTCCCGTCCAAACGAGGAAACCATATGCTTTCTACATGCTTATCTTTGCCTTCGGTTTTCGAGCATAAGCAAGACCAAAGCCACCAACCTATGCCTTATCTCCTAATATTTCGTAAGAGCTATGGAGAAGAACTCAAACTATCCCCGATTTTGCTGTGCCGCTTTATCAAACGCTTCGGAGCAAGAGCTTTTGAGCGACATCTCGTTTCCACCACTTTGGCAGAAATAAAGCTAATCTACTATACTTCGATTAAGCAGCGAGAGCATAATTTTCGTTGCCAGATAAAATTTTGATAACTGAGATTTAAGTGGAAATTACCGACCCACTGCATGCTTACATACCATTCCAACTCGCTGTCAATTCCAGTCAAGCCCAAAATGATATTTCAAAGTTACGTATTTATTTGATAAGAACAAACAAAACAGCAAAAAATATAATAGAATACCACAAGGCATCATAATAGTTAAATTATTTAAGACTTGTAGGTAGTGCTTGATATAAAGAATGATAATCAGACTATCACTTTTTATTTTAGGGTGTATTTCGGGGTGTAAATCCTGTAACAATCTGATTATCAATCTTATTTGTGGAGCTGGAGGGAGTCGAACCCTCGTCCAAACGAGGAAGCCATACGCTTTCTACATGCTTATCTTCGCCTAAATTTTCGAGTATAAGCAGGACCGAAGCCACCAACTTATACCTTATCCTCTAAATTTTCGTAAGAGACACGAGACGGATCTCTAACTATTCCCGATTTTACTGCACCACTTGATCAAACGCTTCGGAACAAGAGCTTTTGAGTGATGTCTCGTTTCCACCACTTTGGCAGAAATAAAGCTAATCTACTATGATTCGATTAAGCAGCAAGAGCATAATTTTCGTTGCCAGATAAAATTTTGAAAACTGGGATTATAGTGCCAATCAACCACGCACTGCATGCTTACATACCACTTAGCCACGCTGTCAAATCCAGTCAACCCCGTACTGGTAACTCATAAAAAGATTACAAATATACACACACTTCTGTTAATATCCAATTATTTATTCATTTATTTATAGCATTTTAATGAGAACAATGTATCTTTGAAAATAATTTTTCTAATCCTAACAGATCAGACAATATGAACAAAAAATTAATGGTATTGTGTATGAGCAGTATGATACTGGGAGGCTGTATACCCTCTCCCAAGAAACAAACGGAAGCAATTACAGTTGAAGAAAATCCGAATATGATGTATATGTTGGTAGGCAGTTATGCAACTCCGGAGGAAGAAGGTATCAAGGTTTATAACTTTGATGAACAAAATGGCAACTCACAATATATCAGCGGAATAAAAGGAATATCCAACCCATCTTTCCTCATTCCTTCGGCTGATGGAGAAAGAATATATGCTGTAGGGGAGGATTCCGGAAAAAGTTCTACCGCCAATGCCATCAAATTCGATAAAGAACAAAAGAAACTAACTTTGCTTAATTCTCAACCCACTGACGGCGGTGCACCTTGTTATATAACTCTCAGCCCGTCGGAAAAATTTGTCCTGACAGCAAATTATATGGGAGGTAGCATTACCGTTTTCCCACTAGATAAAGACGGCAAATTAAAATCCGAAACACGCCTTATTTCCTTTACAGGAAATAGTCTTGACAAAGAGAGACAAACACAGCCACATTTACATTGTATAGAATTCACTCCAGACCATAAATATCTACTTGCCAGTGATTTAGGAACAGACCAGATTCATGTATTTCCTGTTAGTGAGAATGTAACTGATGGTGTATCCCATTCCTTGCTGAATGAATCCGAAGAATTTAATATAAAAGTAGAATCAGGATCAGGACCACGCCACATTTGTTTCCATCCGAACCAAAAATTCGCTTATCTGATTAATGAAATCTCAGGAAAAGTTATAGCTTTCTCTTACGACAAAGGAAAATTAAACGCCATACAATATATAGAAGCTGACACAGTGGGTGCCAAAGGTAGCGGAGATATTCACATTTCACCTGATGGAAAATTTCTATATGCATCCAACCGCTTAAAAGCAGACGGTATCGCTATTTTCTCCATAAATCAGGAAGAAGGAACATTAACAAAGACAGGTTATCAGCTGACTGGTATCCATCCACGTAATTTTATTATCAGCCGGAACGGACGATACCTGTTAGTGGCCTGCAGAGACAGCAACTCCATACAAGTATTTGAAAGAGATTCCCAAACAGGACTACTGAAAGACACAGGCAAAACAATAAAAACCAATAAACCTGTATGCCTGAAGTTTACCTTTTAAACAGGAAACATTGTTTTTAATAAAATAAACTGCTGCTTTCGTTGTATGTATTGGAAAGCAGCAGTTTATTTTATCAAAAACAAAACGAATCTTTATACATAAGTTTCCAAGAACTTAACATGACCTTCCACAGTCACTTTCACCTCTTTTGTTGTGGCAGGGAAAAGGATAGATTCACCGGCTTGCAATTCCAATGAGTTACCATCCCCATCAGTTACCGTACATGTACCTTCCATGCAAATATAAATTACAAATGAATCAAGTTCACTATAATCTATCGTCATATTTTCAGTCAAATCATAAACAGAAGTAGTGAAATACGGACAGGTAACCAACTCGACAGATTCATTCTGTTTCGGAGTATAATGAGTACGATAATCCTCTTCTACAGAATAATCTATGGCATCTTTTGACAATTCTGTATGCAACTCACGAGTATTGCCATTTTTATCCTTACGATTGAAATCATAAATTCGATAAGTCACATTCGAGGTCTGCTGAATCTCAGCAATAAAGCATCCGGCTCCAATACTATGGATACGTCCTGCAGGCAAGAAAAACACATCACCCGGTTGTACGGCATAATCAGCCAATGCATCACAAATAGTATTATCAGCAATCATTGCAGCATATTCATCGGGAGTAATTTTTTTACTTAATCCCGAACGCAGATGTGCTTTCCCCCCGGCATTGTCAATAACATACCACATTTCGGTCTTGCCCATCGAATTATGACGCTTCTTTGCCAGTTCATCATCTGGATGCACTTGTATAGAGAGATCGTCACAAGCATCAATGAATTTGATCAACAAGGGAAAATTATCGCCAAAACGCTGATAATTACTATCTCCTACCAAAGAACCTTTATATTCTTTTACCAACTGGCTCAAATTTTTGCCGGCTTCAGTTCCATTAGCAACAACAGACTCATCGCCTGGGACATTAGAAATTTCCCAACTTTCGCCAACCTGAGGCTGTTCAATATTCAGATGTTTGAACGGGATAATCTTTTCTCCACCCCAAATGGTGGATTTCAGAATGGGGTTAAATTTAAATGGATACATAGGTGTATTAATTAATAGTTTCTAGGTTTGGATACAAAAATAAGGGAATTCTATGACTTTACCGCATAGAATCCCCTAAAATTAACAGCTATGTGTGTATATTCAAAGGTGTATTAGTAGTCTGTATTATTAGGATCGAAATTAGTCCAGCCATCCAACCAATTATCATCTGTTCCAAACGCTCCGATATATTCTACTGTCTCAAAACCGCTGCTCAACAGTGCGTCATTAAATGAAGCGGCTGTCAACACAGGGCTATCTGCATCCGGCATATAATTAACACCGAAGCACCAAACAAATTATTATCCATATCCAGATATGTCTTATATAGTTCACTGTTCCTAACATAGCCAAAGTACGTCCGCTACTATCCACCCAGCAACGGCTGAAATTCATATTCAGGCTAAGATCTACCAAGGGCCTACGATCTTTAACGGTCCAGTCATTGTTTAACCCATTATTTAATAAATCATAGCCATTGTTCATCGGACTAAGCACAACATTGATTCCACCCTTCAAGCTACAAAAGCCATTATCGAAACCTAGAAAATCTGTGCCACTTCCTTTATTATACAGATTTTTTTTTAAATGAGTCTGATCATTTAAACTAGTTCCAACCGAAATAGTAAACAAATTACTGCTAGGAACATCTTTGGTATTCACTAAAATAAAACCACCACTGAAATCAGCCGGATATTCCAGTGCAGGCGATTTCACTACCAACATATTATCCAACTGCGACGATGGAATAATATCGAAAGAGAAAGCACGCGCATCGGCTTCAGAACTAGGTACGGCACTATTATAAATCCACACATTATTATACCGTTGTGAAAACCCACGTACCATAACGAATTTCTCCTCAATCATACTGATACCCGGTACACGGCAAATCACTTCCGAAGCATCTTTATCTTGCGTCTTGGTAATCTGCTGGGCAGAAGCTCCCGTTTGCATAACCAAGCTGGTACGTTGTTGGGTAATAATAGCATTCTCCGTATTCTTTTTAGCATCCGCTACAACCACAACTTCTCCTAATTGTTGATGATCCTGTTCTAGTTCTACTTTTATTTCGAACATACCGTTTATTGTAACCTCAACAGTCTGTGTACAATAAGACACATAAGATATAATAAGCTTGTACGTTCCATTTCTTAATCCCGCAAGTTAGAAATTACCATCCACATCAGTAATAGTTCCTGTATTTGTACCACTTAACTGTACAGCAGCACCAATAAGTGGCTCTTTAGTCGCTTCATCTGTTACAGTTCCTCTCAAAGCAGCCGCCTGTACGGTCAATACCAACATCAAGAGAATTATCATAAGGCTAATGCCTTTCATCTGAGCTTTCATCATACTTTTACCTTGTTATTTTTCCGATGACAAAGATCAGATAAAAGCATTACATGTATAATACATCTGCATGATGCTCCTTTTGCGTATTTATTTCAATGATGTTTCATTGCATTTTGTTGAAAAAGCTCCTACCTTTACAAATAAATTGTAAAATAGAAAAAGAATATGAGAAGTTTTGCATCTGACAATAATTCAAGTGTACATCCCCGCATCATGGAAGCGTTAATGAAGGCCAATAACGGACATGCACTTGGCTATGGAGATGATCCATGGACAGAAGAAGCCGCCCACAAAGTGAAAGAACAATTTTCACGTCCATGTGAAGCACTGTTTGTTTTTAATGGCACAGGCAGTAATACTATGGCGCTGCAAATAATGACCCGTCCTTACCATATTATCTTCTGTGCCGACACAGCTCACATTGCTGTAGATGAATGTGGTGCCCCCAGTAAAGCAACTGGCTGTTTCATGCGCACAATTCCTACTCCGGATGGCAAACTGACTCCGGAATTACTAAAACCATTTATGGTTAACTTTGGTATAGAGCACCATTCTCAGCCCGGAGCAATTTACCTAAGTCAATGTAGTGAATTGGGAACAATTTATAAACCAGAAGAAATATGCGCATTGACAGAATTTGCACACCGGCATGGACTGTTTGTGCATATGGACGGTGCCCGTATCTCTAATGCCGCGGCAGCATTGGGAATGAGTCTTGATGATATATCAGGAGCTTGCGGAGTTGATACATTGACTTTGGGAGGAACAAAGAACGGACTGATGGGAGCCGAATGTGTAGTGATTTTCAATCAGGATTTGATAAAGGAAGCACGTTATGCCAGAAAACAATCTTGCCAATTGGCCAGCAAAATGCGTTATATCTCTTGCCAGTTCACAGCCTTCCTTGAAGATAACCTATGGTTAACATGCGCACAACATGCCAACGCAATGGCGCAACGCTTGTACAAGAAACTTTCCACAATGCCTGATATAAAGTTTACCCAAACAGTGGAGAGCAACCAATTATTCTTCATCATGCCGCGTGAAAAAGAAGATAAGCTACAAGAATATTATCATTTCTACTTTTGGAACGAAACCATAGGAGAAATGAGACTTGTTACCTCTTTCGATACAACAGAAGAAGATGTCGACAAACTGATAGCTTGCATAAAGACTCTATAATCATCTCCGGTTCTCTATCAGGGCAGGCCTTCAGACCTGCCTGTTCTATTTCCAGTCCCTATTCCAAGGCATAAGTACCCGGCGAGGGTTTCCGGAACCGCCCCTGCCGGAGAAAAGACATGGCGGAGCCTTCCGGACAGTTCCGTGGGAAACGTATCCACACCCACGGGGAAAAAACGGTAGAGGTCACATTTCACACGTGCGGATACAAAAAAAGCCTCCGGAACTTCTTCAAGTCCGGAGGCTT